>NZ_JBITPH010000029.1:0-2035 GCF_050467685.1 Paenibacillus sp. NRS-1782 | reverse complement strand
CTTACAAACTGGGAAGTTGCCGAATTTCACGCAAAAGAACCTCCGTCTCCACTACTAAAGTGGGGACAGAGGTTCCTTTGGTTTGGATAACAACCCTTTTGCAGTTTGAACTTTTTTCATAAATAATCGAGTAGGAGGCTACCCATTAGTTGAGTAGCCGACCTCTCACACCACCGTACGTACCGTTCGGTATACGGCGGTTCAACCGTTTAAGTGCAATTGCGTCGTAGACGCTCGTACTGTGCAGGGAAGTCATAGTACCCTGCCCGTACGAGCCTTTCGTTTGTTATGGAGCGAGACAGCATCGGACTACCGGCAGCTCGCCAGTATCCCCTCCGTGTATTTCCCCATTGGTAGGCCTGCCACTCCGGTATCCCCAGCTTTCGCAGGTTGTGCACCTTCGTTTTCGGCTTCTTCCACCCTTTCCAGATGTACATGCGCATCCGCCTTCGCATCCATTCATTCCAGCTTTGCAGGATTCGCTTCATGTCGGCTACATAGAAATAGCCGATCCATCCGCGAATGTAGACCTTCACGTTCTCCATCACCTGTCGGGCGTTTCTGCCTTGGCTTCGGCTCGTCAACTCTTTCAGCTTCCTCTTTGCCTTTGCAAGGGATTGTCTGTGGACGCGGATATACACGCCTCTCCCGTTCTTTCCCAGCGCAAAGCCAAGGAACTTGAAGTGTTTCTGTGCGACGACGCTAACGACCTTGCTCTTCTGCGCATTCATCTTGAGCTTTAGCCTGTTCTCCAGATATGCCCCACATGATTCCAGAAGCCGTGTCGCCGCTCGCTTGCTCTTCGCCAGCACCACAATGTCATCCGCATAACGGATGACCGTCACACCTCGACTTTTCATCTCCTGATCGAATTCGTTCAGATAGATGTTTGCTAAAAGGGGCGACAGCGGCCCACCCTGAGGAGAGCCTTCTTCCGTTTTGCGGCGTATTCCGTTTTCCATGACTCCACTTTTTAGATACTTTTTAATCAGGTCGGTTACGCGCTTATCCTGGATTGCTTTACGCAAGAGGTTCATGAGTAGCTCATGGTTCAGCGTGTCGAAGTATTTCGAGAGGTCGATTTCTACCGCATGGCCGTATCCCTGCTCCGCATACGCTTTTACTTTTCGGATGGCTTGCTGCGCACTCCGCCCCGGGCGATAACCGTAGCTCCCATCCGAAAAGAGCGGTTCGAACAGCGGTTGCAACTGCTGGGCGATGGCTTGCTGGATGATGCGATCCACTACGGTCGGAATTCCGAGTTTCCGCACTCCGCTTCCATCTGGTTTGGGAATTTCCTTGCGACGTACCGGGCTTGGCTTATATTTGCCTTCCCGGATATTCTGCAGAAGCTCGTCTCTGTTTTCCCGCAGCCACGGCAACGCCGCCTCGACTGTCATTCCGTCGATTCCCGGCGCTCCATGGTTACGTTTGACCTGCTTGTAGGCTCTGTTCAGGTTGTCCCTGTCCAGTATCGCCTCCAGCAAGTCGTTTGCACCGTCTCTTTCTCCACTTTCCCGAGTTTCGGCACTCCGCGCTCCCGCATACTCTTCATGTTCCACACTATCCCTTTGCGGGCAGCCCTTTCGATATTCTGCTTTCATCGCACCGACTCTCCTTTCAGTATGTACTCAAGACTTACGATTGTTCGGCCCTTCCCGAGAAAAAAAAACTTCCCGGTAGTATGGCCTCTGCTGACTTCTCACAGCAAGCTTTACTCCGTCTTTCGGATTTTTTTTTTTTTCCTACTCCACGTCTGTGAGATCTCCCCGGGTAAGAGCGATAACCTTCCCCTCACCTATCTGCCACATTTACATGATGGGATTCGGGCAGTATTGGACTTTGCCATGTCATGCAGGTTCGTCCGTCCCATCATGCCTTCTATGTGATTTCTGTTCGTCAGACCGAGGGTTTGCCTCCGGCTTCCTTCAGATTCGGCCTCACGGCCGACACCCTTGCCTTTGGCTAACAGTTCCTACTGCCAAGCCTGTAGCGGACTTTCACCGCCAAGTTATCGCCCATGCCGGGCGCACAT
>NZ_JBITPH010000028.1:0-9855 GCF_050467685.1 Paenibacillus sp. NRS-1782 | reverse complement strand
TGTCCATCGTTTTAATGGGAACGACGACGACTTTTTTTGCGGTTGTGGCTTGGGCCATAGGTGTTTCTCCCTTCGATATCTTCTTTATATGGTCACATGGTATAATGCTTGCGGCACATCATCAAGTCCATTTCTGCCCATGTGATAGCTACTTGAAAGATTTTTTATTAAGCTGGTCAATGGCTATAAATTCTTCTTCTGTAATGACATGTTGTGATCTCAATTGCTTTAATAGGCTCAAACTGAGCAAGTAGTCAATGGATTTTCGTTGCATATGTATGTGGCTCCTTTGAAATGAAAATGGCTCACCACAAAGGCAAACCGATAAATATAATGCTTAGAATAAATTTTTAAGGCTAATGGTCTTTTCTATGGTTATGCTAGGATCGCTTACTAATGCGGCTGTTAATATTTAAGTAATGAATCAGGATATCGTCCTTGGATATATCTGTTGGCTCCATGCCTAATAATCGTTTTATCAAATCCATTAGCTCATTCATGTGCTGTCTCCTGTACCTCCTTTACCTGTTCCTTCTCGGTACGCTTCATGCTCTTGGTAGCTTGAGCTTTCGTTTGGGCTACACCTTGTTCAGTCTCATCTGGTTGAGGTTCCTCTACTTGCTCATAATGCCCACTAGCCTGTAACCGCAGCATCAGCTCCTGATCCGTTACTTCCCATGTACAACCTGTTTCTTGATTTAAAAACCACATCTTATCACCCTCCAAAAAATGAAAAATAGGGCATCCAAAACGGACACCCTAAACGTGTTTCTTCTATTATAATGTGTTTGCATATGATCCTATTTTCAATTAAGACTTATTGGCCGTGAGTACAGCGAGAGCTTCCGGCTTGATACATTTGGCTCCAAATACCTGCAATTCTTTCACCGCATCTGAAAATTGCTTTTCTGGTCTGAACGCTTCCACCGAATCCACTTGACCCGCAAACGAAATGGCACTCTTATGGCCCGCAATAATTTTATACTTTGCTCCTCCTGAATTAGGCACATTGTTAGATTTATAAACGATCATGCCATCGATATCTCCCACATAACCTGTACGAATGATATTTGAGTCTTTCGTGAAACGAGCATCTTTTAGTAGCAAGCCATAGTACCATGCAGGAACCACTACAAAACGCTCGCTTTCAGGTACATTGTTCTCATCCAGCAGCACGCCAAGATCAATCAGCAAATCATAGGCTGTATCTTTCGTGGGAACAATAGATGCGGTATCATTGCCAATCATGTTCTCTGCTTTAACCTCCGTGTAAAATCCAGCAAGATACTGATCCACCGCATTAGCTAGTCCATAAGAAGCTTCCACAATTCCACCATCCAGCAGATTCACATTCGCTTGCGCAGCATCTACATTATCCACCTGAAAATTAAAATACTTCGCTTGATCGATCACTAATGTTTTTTGCGTAGCATCCAGTTCCTGTGGATTCCCGATTCCTGCCACTTTATCATAGTTGCCAATCGTCACCGCTCCAATCGAATTGATTTTCACGGTAGAGCCTTGACCTTTAATCTCACCTTCATAATCAGTGTTAACCACATTCCCGTACACCAAATTCTTCTTCAAACTTTCATTTAAACGTGCGCTCCAAATGGTAGGAATAAAATGTTGTACTGACATATCTAATCACCTTGTCCTTTTCGTTTATTATTGTTTGTTTTGTAATGCTTGTTTGACTTGATCCCAATGCTGATTAATCTCGTTTTGGGACATCCCTTTAATCGAATCCAATGTAAATGTGCTACCTGTTGAACCAGCCGGAGGTGTATAGCCATCTCCTTTGAGTCGTTGCTCGACTTGCTGTTGTATAGCCAATTGCAGCGATTGTTCCAACATAGCTAAATTCGCTGTCGTCGCTTCTTCATCTGCACCAACAAAAAAATCCACTAACGGGAGTGGAAGTTTCTTTTCGGATGCAATTTTGATCGCTTGGCTGGTTAACCGTTCACGCTGCTTCTCTAGCTTCATATTTTCGACTTCGGCACGTAGCTTCTCGACTTCGACTTCTTTCTCATCCTTCGCCGGGAATCGCTTCTTGATCTCAGCATCCACTGCACTTTCCAAATGATTGGCTTTCCACGTTTCCAGTGATTTAGCGGATCGTTTGTCTACCGTGCTATCGAACCAACTTTTTGCTTGCTGATTAGATTGAATAAATTGCTCCATCCCCTCTACGCTATACGGATTCAGACCATGAAGATATGTTTGCCATTCCTCATTCGTTTGGTTTTCCTCAATTAACTGCTTCATTTGTTCTAAATTCATTTTCGATAATCTCCTTTATCGCCCATTCGACTACGCAGAACCGAACACGCTTATGTATGTATGGAGCCTTTTAATGTCATGCTCAGGACAGGATCGTTACGCTTTAGGAATCACAAAAACGAGGAAAAGGTACAAACATACCCACTCCCCACTTTTACCTATTTTTCATCCTTTGTTTATTTGGATTTTTGACAGCCTAAAGCGTAACACTGAACCTGTTGGGATTCGAGCTTTCGAACACGCATATGTATGTTGGATTCGTTTAACGTCATATCTGATACAATAATGTTACGCATTAGAAAACGTAAAAACGAGAAATAGATACAAACATACCAACTCCTCATTTTGGGTTGTTTTTCATCCTTAGTTTATTGGACTTTTTAAACCTCTAAAGCGTAACATCAAGCCTGTTTTTTCCTCATCTGACGCATCCGTAATTTCGACTTTTCGTTTGCAATCTTATCTCTGCATTTCTCACAATATTTCTGCCGATTCGAATTTGCTGAAAAAGTAGCCTTACATTTCTGGCAGTTCACCCTCGGCTTCACTGTCTTAAACCCAACCTCTACATTACGTTCAGACTTATATTCTCGCTCCAGCTTCTCATCCATTGGCAACACTCCATGTTCAAAATATGTACAACGGGACAGACCATCATCTTGAGCGAAAAATAAACATGGGCCATCTTGTAAACAGCAATAATTCGAGATGCCATGTTTCGTTCCGAGATAACCAGCACAGCTATTCTTCACGAGCCGCTTAATCCTATTTTTATTATGCATTTGATACCTCCTTATCCGTACCAACTAATCGTTGCTGCTCCGCATGAAATTTATTGAATTCCAGTTTGGGATTCTCTACGAATGGAAGCAACGCCAGCAATGTTTCCTGAGATACTACTTGCTGCAATTTAACGATTACATCTGCCATCCCCACCAAGTCTATCGGCAAGTTACGAGTAAACTTCACAGCGATATCCCGGTAATCATATTTCATGCCTTCTTTAATGTGCAGAAAGGTGAAGAAGTTACGCAGACGTTGCTTGATTGCCTTTTCCATCAAGGCTTCACGCATTGCCACTCGATTCTCCAGATTAAGCAGCTTGTTTCTCAGTGCTAAGGAAGACGTATTGCTGGCCCAGTTTTCATTAAAATTAACCTGATCCATCATGTCGAAGATTTTGCGTTCAATGTTATCCAACTCATTTTTCACAAAAGAATCGTTAATCTCCTTCGTTAGCCAACTTACCTTTCCTCCAGCCGGAACCTGAATAATGCCCATCTTCTTCATATTCAACAAGTCTTCAGCTTCCAGCTTTGCATTCTCAATCACGAGATAGGCATTGCGATGATCTGCAATTTCATTGACCAAATCGGAATTCAATACGTTATAGGCATCAAATAAAGAAATCACATCATGGAAACCACTTTTTCTCTCCGTATTGGCTGGACAGGAGATAAGTGGGATTCTTCCAAAGATGTGATTATGTTTGCCGATATATTTCAGTTCGGGTGATTGGTTTTGCCTACTCCGATTGCCTTTATCATCACTACTGATTGTATAGTGTAGAATTTCATAGTCGGTATACACGTCAAGGTACACTTGCTTATCAAATCGTCTCGTGAATTTATGTAGTCCTAATAGTACATTTCTTTCTGCTGTTCCGTCCTCCAACACATAGGCATTCAAAGGAGATAGCACCGTGGCTGAAAACTGGCCATCTGAATCGATATAGTTCAATTCGAAGCTCTCACCGAATATTTCGGATTGTTTCCGAAGCTGTAGATTGTGCTCTTTGTCCCAATGACTCATATGTACGTCTATGTTATGTATGGCTTCATCCTGATCCGACTTGGACACATAGTTTACTGGCTTTCCAAGCAGATAGCCCACTTCATTATCTACAAACTTACGTGGGAAATTGAAAATGAGCTTTTGATTGCTTCGGCTTTCTTGCATGGCATAGTTCTTGAGAATAGCATGCTGACCATTATAGTAATCTGAATATTTCTGTTTGGCTAATGCAGTCGAATGGAGTTCGTTTAGACATTCCAAAATGATAGACTCAGTTATTTGCAAATAGATTCTTCCTTTCAAAATAATAAATTTCGATCATAAAATTTCAGACTCTTGACCGACTGAATCAATTGAACAGCCCCATATAAACTATCTGGCGCATCGTCATATGTACAATTTCGATTATAGTCCTTCACCTGATGGTTATATCTGAGGTTATCTGCATTGAACAGAATATGACCCTTCTTCACTTCCGGCTCCAAGCTAATAATGCGTTCATGCTTCTGCCCCTTGGAATGCACACTTTCTACGGGTGTATGTATCTTTGCCTTCCATAACTCTTCTTCAAACTTTTGCTTCATATAGCTCTGTGCTTGATTGACTTCAAATCCCAGCTTATCTACAGGATAAAGCTTCAACTTCTCATTAGCGACTTGAAACAAATCATCCGGCAATAGTTTATAGATATTGCCATCGATCACGTACATCTGCTTCGTCTTTCGATGCTGTCCAATAATGGAGACAGCAGAATAGTCATTTTTCTTCCCAGCTTTAATGGCTGGATCAATGTACATCGACATTTCCTCAAACTCAGGCAACCTATCCCAATACATGAGATTCTGAAATATGTAATCGTCTGTTGAACGCGGATCATTTTGCAATTCTTTATAAAATGACTTTTCACCCATGGCTTGTTTCTTGCACATCAAATAGTAATAGTCCAAATACTCGCTCCACAGGATTTCCGTACCCTCCAGCATTTCCTCCTCATGAGCCGTAAAAAAAGACAAGGCAGTATTGATCCTGTCCTCGTCTTGCAAGTTATTATACATTCGTTCCCACTCTGACCATAGATCATCCCGTTCTGAAAACTGAAGCACAGCTGCTTTACGAACACTTCGCACACCTGGTATCTTCCCTTTGAGCAGATCATGATATCTTCTTCGTTGAGAATCGTTCCACAGATCAGAATATTCGTATCCCTTGTGCCAATAGGGAGAATAACATCCGTAAACGTATTTTTAATCTGTTCTCGTTTGGCCTCGGATCGTGCAGTATCCTCCTTGAGCAAATCATCCATTAGAACCAAGGTAGGACGATGATGCTTATAGTGAATGCCTCGAAGTGAACCGTCAATCCCACGAATCATAATGCAGGAATCCAGTCCACCTTTACTCTTCAGCCAAATCTCATTGTTGTTCCAGCGGCTTCCTTTACGAATACCAAAATCCTCAATCAGCATCGTATTCGTTTCTAACTCATCTTTGATCATATCTAAGAAGGGCAATGCAATCTGCTCTGTCGCTGATATGATTAATGTAAACTGTGATTTATCATAAAGTGTAGCATACAACGGAAATAAAAAGGAACTGATCGTTGACTTTCCATGCTCTCTAGGGAGGCCGAAAGCCGTTATCAGTCCTGTATTTCCAAGCATATGTCTTAATTCCGTGAATAGCTCACGATGAAACTTGCCAAATGCTCGATCAAAATATTTAGGGAAATAGGCTAAAGCGAAAAATTCAATGTCCATCTCACCGATAAGCTTTCTTAGTTCAGAGAAAGAGAACGTTTCGATCAGTTGTTTCATTTTGGGCGGCTTAAAATGCTTCTCCATATACTGCTTAAGCAACTCAGCCTGTCGCTGTTCTTCTTGCTTTATTGTTTCAATAGGTATAGCTCCTTTCTCATATGTACCGTAAAATCATCGCGAAAATTTCTGCACCCTTTGCTGGCGGCTTCGTTTATCTACATAGAAGAACCCCTCCATCCACGACAAAAAGAGTGGCTTCTTCTCACCACTCGATATTTGCCAAGGCTTCAGCCATATCCTGCTGTGTTGTTAGGGTATAGATATTGGTTGTTGCTACGTGATCATGTCCAAGGATTTGCTGGATGGTCGTCAATGGAGTCGTTTTGACCAACTTATAGCCAAGCGTATGTCTCAGCATATGGGGTGTGACCTTCACATTGATCCGATCCCCGTATTTGTTCAAAATCAGGTTGATCGCATTTCGTTCCAATGCTCCACGCTGGCCAATACATAGATATTCTGATTCCACTTGTGGCCTGACTTCAAGATATCGGGTAATGGCTTTTCGCACTTCCTTATTTAATGGAATAGTGCGGAAGGAGTTTCCCTTACCGAGTACCTTCAGCATCCCTTTACGTTCACTAATCTCCATATCCTTCAGCTTGATGCCGACCAATTCGCTTACCCTTATCCCCGTTCCCATCAGTAATTCGATCATACAAATATGCATTCGATTGCCCATCCGGTGAATTTCATTCCGCAGCTTCCACAAATCCTTTTCCTCAAGACCCTTATACTGCCGAACGACCTTGTTCCTGACCGCTTCGATATGTATTTCTTCCTTTATATATCCTTGATGATGCATCCATTGTGAAAATACGTTGATACTGGCGATCTTACGGTTGATGGTGAGTACCGCTTGGTTGGTGCTTTGCAGATATTTCTTGTACTCTACACCATCCAATTCAATCCACTTGTCCAGTCCATATTCCGTCTTGCCCCGATACCAAGCTATGAACTGCAATACGTCCCGAATATAGCAGGAAACCGTGTTCTCGCTCCGATCCTTACTCCGTAAATGCGCTTCAAATCCTTGAATATACTCCATATTCGCCCCACCCTTCGCTTTGTGTGTCACATCATACCGTTGATGTGGGGCAAAGTCCACCGTTTGCATAACCTATCTTATGCACTGATTCTGGCTACTTTTGGGGCTAATTCAGGGCTGAAACTGGCGTTTATCTATACAAATACTGACGGCATAACGTTATGGCAGCGAGTCATCCGGCTCCATATATCCTTCCTCAATCTCAACCGATTCCTCAATAGCTTCATAGTCGGCATCCACCACATCCGCTTCGATCATATCCAGAAATAGCTGCTTGCGTTCCTGTTCCGGTGCTTTTGTATTCACCACCAACTCACGTCGATCATTCCACTCGTTGGGTGCGCGATTCTTTAAGTAGAAAATCATCGCTGTCGGATTGGGAGGCTGATATCGTTTCACTTTCTCGATACGCGTCTTCTTTTTTCCATTTTTGTCCTCTTCAATAATCGTTTTAATTTCTTCATATTCATACCCTGTAGCAGCTTTCAAAAGTGAATTTTCCACGTATGAAATAGGGACAGATCTGCTCCATTTGACTAGTTCAGCCAGCATCGGATGCTTATCTATATACTCGTACCAAGTCGTTTTACCTATGTCGAGTTTCCTGATAATGTCCTCTGCATTCACGCCTTCTTCGAACCATGCCTGGATTTCCGCTAACCGAGGATATACATGTGTTTCCCACTTGGGTTGGACGTTCCAATGCTTCAGCAAATTTCGGATGCTTCCTTCTATAATCGCCTAATGTCCAAATGTGAATATTTAGCCGTTTCGCAATCTCTTCATCTGTGGTTCCTTCACGTACCCAAACGGGAATATCCCTGAGTCTTGGCACAACAAATTGATCGTACTTGGTCAGTATCTTAGGCTTGTTTCTTTTGGGTTTGTCACTATTTTTGCTCATTCTGTTCACCTCCAGCACGAAAAAAAGGGAACAGACCATAATAGCCCATTCCCCATATGTATTCTAGCTTACCCTTCCAACTCAGCCTCGTAAAACAATTCAATATCTTCAATTACCTTCTGAATCAGCTCATTGTCCTCCATAGCTTCCTCAGCCCCAAGCACATTTTCCTTTTCGGCTTGCATGCCCTTTAGGAATCGAATCACCATATTCACTTTTGCCTTCCCCAATTCAATCACCCCTTCAGTTTAGTCAGCACATGATACCTCTGACCTTGCCGACTCAGCAACAACTTCTTGGTAGCCCACCTTCACTCCATCTCGAATCAGATAAACGCCGCTATTATCGCCAACGTGGGCAATATACCGCTTCACAATCACATCTACATATTTGGGGTCAAGCTCACTCGTATAGCAAATCCGATCCGTATCCTCACAAGCAATCAATATAGAACCTGAACCACCAAATGGATCAAACACAATATCACCAAGCTTGCTCGAATTTTTAATCGGGTAGCTAATTAAGGGAATCGGCTTCATCGTGGGATGATATTCATTCCGGAAGGGACGATCAAATTGCCATAATGTCGTTTGCTTACGATCACTGTTCCAGTAGTGTCCACCTGTCGGCTTCCAACCGTATAATACAGGTTCATGCTTCCAGTGATATTGAGAATGACCGAGTACCATTGCTTGCTTTGCCCATATACAGCATTGTGACAGCTTGAATCCGGCTTCGATAAATGCCCTTCTAAAATTCAAACCTTCACTATCGGCGTGGAACACATAAATACTTGCTCCGTCATCTGCTACTTCATACATTCGAGTGTAGGCAGCCAATAAAAAATTATAAAACTGGTGATTGTCCATTTTATCATTCTCTATTTTCAGAGCATTCTTGGTCTTACCTGTATAGTCCACATTGTAGGGTGGATCAGTTACAATAAGCTGTGCCTTCTTACCATCCATCAATGTTGCAATATCCTGCGGATTAGTCGAGTCACCGCATATGAGCCTATGCTTCCCAAGTAGCCAAATGTCACCTTTACGAGTGATCGGATGTTCAGGCAAAGCTTCTTCTACATCAAAATTATCCTCATCATCAGCTGTATCTTCATGCAATGTATCCAGCAACTTCTCCGCTTCAGACCAATCAAAACCCGTTAGCTCAATATTATAATCTGCTTCTTTCAACTCATCTAATAATGTAGCCAGTGCGTCAAAGTCCCACTCCCCTGTAATTTTATTGAGCGCTATGTTCAGAGCTTTCTCTTTCGACTTATTCACATCGACTATGACACAATCGACTTCATCGTAACCGAGTGCCTTTAACACTTTGGCACGTTGGTGGCCTCCCACGATGGTATAATCGCTGTTACAAATAATTGGTTCACAATAACCGAATTCCATTACACTATTCCTGATCTTTTCAAACTCTGGATCACCCGCTTTTAAATCCTTCCTTGGATTATATTCGGCATGTACCAGTTGATCGATCTTCAATTTCATCCATTTCATTTATAGAATTTGCTCCTTTATGTCTACAGCTTTCTCATTATTTCTGGCGTTTTTTATGTATGGAATTAACGTTTCTACGTTTACGAGTTTGATTTCCAATCCGGCTCATTCTCCTCTCATTCAGAATTACAGTGAAGAATATGCTAAGCCAAATACAGATTTCTATAGCTAATGCTAGTAACAATATCATCATCCTGATTTCTCCTTTCCAAAATGAAAAAGGAACCCTAGCTCATAGCCAGAGTTCCCGTGTGTAATATGTACTTTTAAATTTTCAACATTGTGTCACGTGACACATTTTTATATACACAACCACGTTTTGCATTTTTGAGTAAGGACGGCATCCTGCATCTTCATGACGAGGAGCATGCCGCACAGCACGGCAAGTATGTACAAACGAGTCTGAAGCCAACTCATCGCGACACTGCCGATTCTCAAACTGCTCGCAGCAGAGCTTCCGACATGAATCATTTTCCCGGTTCATCCGGGG
>NZ_JBITPH010000027.1:0-5502 GCF_050467685.1 Paenibacillus sp. NRS-1782 | reverse complement strand
ATCCTTCAGCAGCAAGCCATAATACCATGCGGGAACCACCACAAATCGTTCCGATTCAGGTACATTATTTTCGTCCAATAGTACGCCTAAATCAATAAGTAAATCATACGCCGTTGAAGAAGTTGGAATTATAGGCGTTGTATCAATGCCAATCATGTTCTCTGCTTTAACCTCCGTGTAAAATCCAGCAAGATACTGATCCACTACATTGGCAAGTCCATACGAAGCTTCTACGATTCCACCATCCAGCAGATTCACATTCGCTTGCGCAGCATCTACATCATCCACCTGAAAATTAAAATACTTCGCCTGATCGATCACCAATGTTTTTTGTGTAGCATCTAACTCCTGTGGATTACCGATTCCTGCCACTTTGTCATAGTTGCCAATCGTCACCGCTCCAATCGAATTGATTTTTACGGTGGACCCTTGGCCTTGAATTTCTCCTTCATAATCGGTGTTGACTACGTTCCCATACACCAGATTCTTCTTCAAACTTTCATTTAAACGTGCGCTCCAAATCGTAGGAATAAAATTTTGTACTGTCATATTCTAATCACCCTGTCCTTTTCTTTTATTAGTATTTGTTTTGTAATGCTTGTTTGACTTGATCCCAATGCTGATTAATCTCATTTGGCGACATGCCTTTGATTGAATCCAATGTAAATGTGCTACTCGTTGAACTAGCTGGAGGTGTATAGCCATCCCCTTTGAGCCGTTGCTCGACTTGCTGTTGTATAGCCAATTGCAGCGATTGTTCCAACATAGCTAAATTCGCTGTCGTCGCTTCTTCATCTGTACCAACAAAAAAATCCACTAACGGGAGTGGAAGTTTCTTTTCGGATGCAATTTTGATCGCTTGGCTGGTTAACCGTTCACGCTGTTTCTCCAGTTTCATATGCTCCACTTCGGCTCGTAGCTTCTCGACTTCGATTTCTTTCTCGTCCTTAGCCGGGAATCGCTTCTTGATCTCAGCATCCACTACACTTTCCAAATGATTGGCTTTCCACGTTTCCAACGATTTGGCGGATCGTTTGTCTACCGTGCTATCGAACCAACTTTTGGCTTGCTGATTAGATTGGATATATTGCTCCATCCCCTCCACGCTATACGGATTCAAACCCTGAAGATACGTTTGCCATTCCTCATTCGTTTGGTTTTCTTCAATCAACTGCTTCATTTGTTCTAAATTCATTTTCATTAATCTCCTTTATTGCCCATCCGACTCTGTAGAACCGAACACGCTTATGTATGTATTGAATTAAGCCGTTTAATGTCATGCTCAGGACAGTGTTGTTACGCTTTAGTAATCACAAAAACGAGGAAAAGGTACAACATACCAACTCCCCACTTTTGCCTGTTTCTCATCCTTTGTTTATACGGTTTTTTAATAGCCTAAAGCGTAACACCGAGTCCGTTTAGGTTCGAGCTTTCGAACACGCATATGTATGTTGAATTCGTTTAACGTCATATCTGATACAATAATGTTACGCATTAGAAAACGTAAAAACGAGAAATAGATACAAACATACCAACTCCTCATTTTGGGTTGTTTTTCACCCTTAGTTTATTGGGCTTTTTAAACCTCTAAAGCGTAACATCAAGCCTGTTTTTTCCTCATCTGACGCATCCGTAATTTCGTCTTTTCGTTTGCATTCTTGTCCTTACACTTCTTACAATATTTCTGCCGATTCGAATTCGCTGAAAAAGTAGCCTTACATTTCTGACAGTTCACCCTCGGTTTCGCTGTATTAAACCCAACCTCTACATTACGTTCAGACTTATATTCTCGTTCAAACTTTTCATCTATGGGCAAAACTCCATTTTCAAAATAGCTACAACGGGGCAAAGAATCATCTTGAGCGAAAAATACACATGGGCCATCTTGTAAACAGCAATAGTTTGGGATACCGTGCTTTGCTCCAAGATAGCATGCACAATTATTCTTAACGAGCCGCTTGATCCTATTTTTATTATGCATTCGATTTCTCCTTATACGTAGCAATTAATCGCTGCTGTTCTGCATGAAATTTATTGAATTCCAGCTTGGGATTCTCTACAAACGGTAACAGTGTTATCAATGTTTCCTGAGATACGACTTGCTGCAATTTAACGATTACATCTGCCATCCCCACTAAATCTGTCGGTAAGTTACGAGTAAACTTCACAGCGATATCCCGGTAATCATATTGCATGCCTTCTTTAATGTGCAGAAACGTGAAGAAGTTACGCAGACGCTGCTTGATTGCCTTTTCCATTAAAGCTTCACGCATCGCCACTCGATTCTCCAAATTCAGCAGCTTATTTCTAAGTGCCAAGGAAGAAGTATTACTGGCCCAGTTTTCATTAAAGTTAACTTGATCCATCATGTCGAAAATTTTGCGCTCAATATTGTCTAGCTCGTTCTTCACAAAAGAATCGTTTATCTCCTTCGTAAGCCAACTTACCTTTCCTCCACCCGGAACCTGAATAATGCCCATCTTCTTCATATTCAATAAGTCTTCAGCTTCCAGCTTTGCATTCTCAATCACGAGATAGGCATTGCGATGATCTGCAATTTCATTGACCAAATCGGAATTCAATTCGTTATAGGCATCAAATAAAGAAATCACATCATGGAAACCACTTTTTCTCTCCGTATTGGCTGGACAGGAGATAAGTGGGATTCTTCCAAAGATGTGATTATGTTTGCCGATATATTTCAGTTCGGGTGCCTGGTTTTGCTTACTCTGATTGTGTTTATCATCGTTGCCGATTGTATAGTGTAGAATTTCATGATCGGTATACACGTCCAGATAGACTTGCTTATCAAACCTTTTCGTAAATTTATGTAAGCCAAGTAATACATTTCGTTCTGCTGTTCCGTCTTCCAGCACATACGCATTCAAAGGAGATAATACGGTGGCTGAAAACTGTCCATCCGAATCAATATAGTTTAATTCAAAACTCTCACCAAAGATTTCAGACTGTTTTCGAAGCTGTAGATTATGCTCCTTGTCCCAATGACTCATATGTACGTCTATGTTATGTATAGCTGTATCCTGATCTGACTTGGACACATAGTTTACTGGCTTACCGAGCAGATAACCCACTTCATTATCTACGAACTTACGAGGGAAATTAAAAATAAGCTTTTGATTGCTTCGACTTTCTTGCATCGCATAGTTCTTGAGAATGGCATGCTGACCATTGTAGTAATCTGCATATTTCTGTTTGGCTATTGCAGCCGATTGGAGTTCATTTAGACATTCCAAAATGATAGACTCAGTTATTTGCAAATATATACTTCCTTTCAAAATGGGCTATGTAATTGTTGCTTAAATAAATAAAAGAACCACCTTTACTAAGGTAGTTCCTTGTTGAACTAACGTTCTTCGTTAACCTAACTTCTAGCTCTGCGCTTTTTAAGTGCGTTTATTTGTGTTGACTTACACATCAGCCCTTAATAACTTGAAATTTTTATCGAAGTAAGCATGTATCCTATGTCCACCAAATAAATCTCCATCATCATACTCACAGTATATTTCATTTGTATTAAGTTCGATATCATATAACGTTATTGATTCTTGAAATTTTTCGTTCGTTGTATTATATTCACCTGCATCCACAGCATCCCAATTTAAATTTTCGTCATTTTCATCATACTCGGGCCAAAAATCATTTTTGTATTCAATCAATTCTCCTGCTATGGCTTCTCTTGCTTTTCTATCAAAGTCTGCTAAACATAAGAAAAGTTCTTCTGCTCTTTTGATCATTTTGGCTACATCAACAGATCCATTTTTTATATCTAACCTCCAATGTATTTTTTCTTCGTTTGCCTCTAGCGCCGTACAGTCCTCATTATATGTAAACACTCCAATTAAGCTGCTGATTACTGATCTTTCCATTCTATAATTCCTTTCTATTAATATATATAATTACATCTAATTTAACCCTTAATTCATTATAGAAATTAGCTATTTCTTATTAAGTCTAATCTAACCTGCCCGTTAACTCAACGAGATTGGACAAAATAAAGAATGAGTATCTAGCAAAACCCTCAAAATAACAAACTGCGATCATAAAATTTCAGACTCTTGACCGACTGAATTAATTGAACAGCCCCATATAAACTATCTGGTGCATCATCATATGTACAATTTCGATTATAATCCTTCACTTGATGGTTGTATCTAAGGTCATCTGCATTGAACAGAATATGACCCTTCTTCACTTCCGGCTCCAAGCTAATAATTCGTTCATGCTTCTGTCCCTTGGAATGAACACTTTCTACGGGTGTATGTATATTCGCCTTCCATAGCTCTTCTTCAAACTTTTGCTTCATATAGCTCTGTGCCTGATTCACTTCAAAACCAAGCTTATCTACAGGGTAAAGCTTCAACTTTTCAATCACTACTTGAAACAAACTATCCGGCAGCAGCTTATAAATATTACCATCAATCACGTACATCTGCTTCGTCTTCCGATGCTGCCCAATAATTGAAACCGCAGAATAGTCATTTTTCTTCCCGGCTTTAATCGCTGGATCAATGTACATGGCAAGTTCCATGTCCTCAAACTCAGGCAACCTATCCCAATACATGAGATTCTGAAATATGTATTCGTCTGTTGAACGCGGATCATTCTGTAGCTCTTTATAGAAGCTTTTTTCTCCCATCGCTTGCTTCTTGCACATCAAATAATAATAGTCCAAATACTCGCTCCACAGGATTTTCGTATCCTCCAACATTTCCTCTTGGTGAGCCATAAAAAAAGAAAAAGCCGTATTGATCCTATCCTCGTCTTGGAGATTATTATATTGCCGCTCCCACTCTGACCATAGATCATCACGCTCTGAAAACTGAAGCACGGCTGCTTTACGGACGCTTCTTACACCTGGTATCTTCCCTTTGAGCAGATCAGCCATGATATCTTCTTCATTGAGAATGGTTCCACAGATCAGAATATTCGTATCCCTTGTGCCAATAGGCAGAATGACATCCGTAAATGTATTTTTAATTTGTTCGCGCTTGGCTTCGGATCGTGCGGTATCTTCCTTAAGCAAATCATCCATTAGAACCAAGGTAGGACGATGATGCTTATAGTGAATACCTCGAAGTGAGCCATCTATGCCACGAATCATAATGCATGAATCCAGTCCACCTTTACTCTTCAGCCATATTTCATTGTTGTTCCAGCGGCTCCCTTTACGAATCCCAAAATCCTCAATCAGCATCTGATTGGTTTCCAACTCATCTTTGATCATATCCAAGAACGGCAATGCAATTTGCTCTGTGGCAGATATAATCAATGTAAACTGTGATTTATCATAAAGCGTGGCATACAGCGGAAATAAAAAAGAACTGATCGTTGACTTTCCATGCTCCCTAGGGAGGCCGAAAGCCGTAATCAGTCCTGTATTTGCAAGCATATGTCTTAATTCCGAAAATAACTCTTTGTGAAACTGTCCAAACGCTCGATCAAAATATTTAGGGAAATAGTCTAAAGCGAAAAACTCAATGT
>NZ_JBITPH010000026.1:0-196755 GCF_050467685.1 Paenibacillus sp. NRS-1782 | reverse complement strand
CGCCCATGCCGGGCGCACATGTAAAAGGGAGTGTTTTGAGCCATTTTGGCTATAAAACACTCCCTTAATCTTTTTGCTATCCCCCTAAAGGCGGACAGTGGCGGAGCGGTCCATTTGAATCTGAAGAAGCGAAGCGCCTAACATCCCGCCATTTTTAGAACTGAAAGCACAGATAACTTAAATTCCCCATCTCATAGCTCCTGTGGATGACCTTGGCCTTATCCGCCGGATCTCCACTCCCCATAGCAATAAACAACGGTACAAAATGTTCAGCTCTCGGCACCGCTTGACGAGCATATGGGGCTTGGCTTTCATAGCGATCCAAAGACTCCACATCTCCATTCTGTACATTTTCAATAATCCAGTCATCAAAATCAAGTGCCCAAGGCTCTGTTTTCGTTTCCCCCCACTTGACGATGCGCAGATTATGAACAGTTACACCACTGCCAATGACCAAAATATCCTGCTCACCCAACCCCCGCAGCACTTCACCGATAGCATATTGTGCTTTCGGCGATAGAAACGGATTCACGGAAATCTGGACTACCGGAATATCCGCCTCCGGATACATACGATGCAAAAGTGTCCAGGACCCATGATCCAGCCCTCGCACCCGGTCCGTTTGTACTTCAATCCCCTTTTGCTCATATAATTCCTTCAACTTGCCCGCCAGCTCCACCGAACCATGCGCTGGATATTTCACCGCATACAACTCCGGCGGGAACCCGCCAAAATCATAAATCGTATCGTAAACGTCGTCTATCGAACTCATTGTCAATACCTGTGTCTCCCAATGGGCGGTAAAGATAACAATAGCCTTCGGGCGAATACTCTTTCCAAGCTGCTCCAGAAAAGCAGTATATTCTGTCTGTTCAATAGCAAGCATAGGTGATCCGTGGGCTAAAAATAAAGATGGCATCATGTGAAAATCCCCTTATCTTTTTCAATTTATTTTTCTCAATAAGTAACTTTACGTAAGTAGTAATACATAAGTAACAAGGTTATGTCAATTCAGACTTTAACATATACTTAAAAAACGTCGCTTCCCTAAATAAAGATTGATATAGGTATAAAGTCATAGTAATATATAACTAATAAATTTAAATATTCACTATAACTCGATATAAAGGACTGGTTTCTATGGAGATACATACTGCTAATTGCCCAAAGTGTGGTTCTGTTTTCCGCCAAAATTTTAGAAACCTGTGCCATACTTGTATGCAAGAAGAAAATTTATTTTATGACCGCTGTTCCAATTATTTGTGGAAACATCCCACTACTCATACACGCCAGCTTAGTGAAGTAACCGATACACCTATGGATTTGCTCACAGACTGGGTGAGAGCAGGCAAGTTTCCCTCCACCTATAGCCAGCTTGATTATCCTTGCGAGTCTTGCCATTCCCCGATTTATGCGGGAAGGCTTTGCCATTCCTGCCTCGGTACGTTCCGTACAGCAGCGCTCGATATCCAGACCCGTATACCCCGTCGTACTGCGACAGAATTGTTTTCAATCGCAGGCCGCGACAAAGGTTATTAAGTATTACAAAATAAAAACAGCCTTTTCCTAGGAAAAGGCTGTTTTGCTATGAAAAACGTTTATTCGGCTTGGTACTCATCTAATCCATTCCTCGGCCCAATATTGAATCTGTTCCATTACCGGCTGAAGTGCACGGCCTTTGATTGTCAGCTCATATTCAATGCGAACAGGGGTTTCCGGGTATACATGACGTGTAAGAATGCCTTCATTCTCCAGATCCTTCATCCGCTCAGACAGCATTTTATCGCTCATTGTGGGAATCAGATTGGAAATATCCTTAAAACGTTTGGGACCGCTCATCATGGATTGAATAATGAGTCCGTTCCAACGCTTACCCAGACATGAAAAGGCACTTTCAAAACGCGGACACATTTTCGCAAGTTGCGGTTGACCCTCCATATTTCTCACCTTCTTTAGCATCTCGGTTTGATAAAGCTTTCCTTTTGTTAGTATATATCATTTTAGCATACTTTATCCCGAAAGAAAACACTTTCTTCTTAATTTAATACCTGATCCGATAAAGTTGCTATGACCAAAGCTGATTATACAACAAACCAGCATAAGAGGTATATGGCAAATACGTTAATTAAAAAACAGACGGAATCTCAAGAGATTTCGCCTGTCAGTTTGTTCAATATCAAGCTTATCGAAATCAATGAATGGCAATTATACCAATACCTCACCGAGAGGTCTAATAGGCTCTATTTTACCATATATCGGTCGGAACTATACCTCTCGGATAAGCCCATCGTATACTATTGGCAATGACCTTCAGAATATCGGACTGGTAATAGGTCGGATACGTCTCATGGCCCGGGCGAAAATAAAATATTTTACCACTGCCACGATGGAAGGTACAACCCGTTCTGAACACCTCTCCACCTTCAAAATTGCTGATAAAGACCAATTCATCTGGTGCCGGGATATCAAAAAACTCACCATACATCTCTTCGTGCTCCAACAGAATTTTAGCATCTATGCCCTCCGCAATAGGGTGTGACGGGTTTACGGACCAAATGATTTCCTGTTCGCCTGCCACTCTCCATTTCAGATTACAGCTTGTGCCCATCAGGGCTTTGAACGGCTTAGAAAAATGTCCCGAATGCAGCACGATCAAGCCCATGCCTTCGTGTACCCGCTTTACAACACGGGCTGTAACTTCATCACTCACCTGATCGTGTGCTTTATGCCCCCACCACAGAAGCACATCTGTGGAATTTAGGACTTTTTCTCCCAAACCATGCTGGGGATCGTCACGCAATGTAGCCGTTCGAATAGCGAATCCTTCGCTTGACAGCCCTTCAGCCAATGCCTTGTGTATCCCATCAGGATATACCTGTTTGGCTTCATAATTCAGCTTCTCGTTCAAAAACTCATTCCAAATGGTGACGTTAATCATCAACACTTCCCCCTATTAGGTTAGACCCACCACATCTCGCTCAGCGGCTCTTTAATAAGGACCTGGCGAAGATTGTGGACGGCTTTAGTAAAGCCTTCCTCAACGGACATCAGACCATCCTCGTGCTCAATACTCACTACATAATCGTAACCCACCAAGCGAAGAGCACTAATAATATCCGCCCAGGTTTTGATATCATGTCCATAGCCGACAGTACGGAACTGCCAAGCGCGATCCAGCATATTCGAGTAATCCTGCATATCGGTCAAACCGTATTTATTCACATTAATTGGGTCAATCGTCGTATCCTTGGCATGAAAATGGTGAATGGCTCCCTCTCGGCCCAGAATTTGAACCGCCTGTACCGGATCAATACCCTGCCACCACATGTGGCTCGGATCCAGATTGGCACCAATGACCTCCCCGACCGCTTCACGCAGACGAAGCAAAGTCGCTGGAGTATGAACGGAAAAGCCACCATGCAGCTCCAGCCCGATTTTGATGTGATGATCTGCTGCGAATTTTCCGGCTTCGCTCCAGTAAGGGATAATTTTATTTTCCCATTGCCATTTTAGCACTTCCTGAAAATCATTCGGCCACGGCGCAACAGGCCAGTTCGGATACTTCGCATCCTCATGATCACCCGGACAACCGGAAAAGGTGTTCACAACGGGAACTTCCAGCTTTTCTGCCAAACGAACTGTTTTAAGAAACGTCTCGTGATCGGCCTGTGCCAAATGCTTTTGTGGATGGAGTGGGTTGCCATGACAACTGAGTGCGCTAATGGTTAGTCCACGGGACTCTACTGCTTTTTTGAAGTTTTTGAGCGCTGTTTCGTTGTCCAGCAGTTCATCCGGCTTGCAGTGCTTATCGCCCGGGTTACCGCCTGTGCCGATTTCTACTGCATCCAGTCCTTGGGATGCTACATAGTCCAAAGCCTCTTCCAGTGAACGTCCGCCGAACAATACCATAAATACTCCAAGTTTCAAACGTAATCCCTCCTTTTATTATATGTGAAAGAAGCTGCTTATCTTATAATGATGGCCTATTCAGGTTGCTTGCGGGCTTAATCAAAGTAGACGGCTTTTCCTGTACGTGCCGATTCGTAGATAGCTTCTAAAATTTCAGTAACTACCAGCGCCTGTTCCGGCTTCACAAGCGGCTCTTTATCGTCCAGAATGGCTTCGATCCACAGACGGGCTTCGCGATCCGCTTCGTTTTCCGTTTCTCCGGAGTAAAAGGCTACACCGCCCGCATCCAGATCAATTTTCGTATCAAACAAGCGGCTGTTCTTCTCCCCGTTAATACGCAGACCGTCCTGCATATCGGCTCCGCCCTCAGTCCCGCATAACAGTGTCTTGGCTTCGCCAAATTCTACAACGTTCAGTGCCCAACTGGATTCCAATACAATAGTGGCCCCATTTTGCATGGTAATAAAACCAAAGGCAGAATCCTCCACCTTAAATTCCTCAGGGTTCCACGGTCCAAAGGCATTCGCCGCGTTTTTACGATCTCCGAGTTTATGGAAGGTTGAGCCCAGCACGCTTTTAGGCTTGTAATTATCCATCAGCCAGAGAGTCAGGTCGAGCGCATGCGTCCCAATATCAATAAGTGGACCGCCGCCCTGCTTATCCTCATCCAGAAATACTCCCCAAGTCGGAACCGCGCGGCGACGCAGAGCAATGGCTTTGCCTAGGTAAATCTCGCCAAGCTCTCCTTGCTCGACCAATTGTTTCAGGTACAAGCTGTCATTGCGATAACGGTTTTGATACGCAATGGACAGCTTTTTACCTGTACGGTTCGCAGCATCTAGCATTTCTCGAGCCTGCTTGGCGGTTTTGGCCATCGGCTTCTCGCACAGCACATGCTTACCTGCCTCAAGCGCAGCTACCGTAATTTCCGAGTGCGAGTCGTTGGGTGTACATACATGTACGACTTCAATGTCTTTATTTTCAAGCAGCTTACGGTAATCACTATAAACCTGAGAGCCTTCAACACCAAATTTTCCCGCCGCTTCCTCAGCCCGTTCTTGAATAATGTCACAGAAAGCAACGATCTCTGCACGCTTTTGCTTGGCAAGACTCGGCAAATGCTTGCCAGTAGCAATGCCCCCACAACCAATAATTCCGATTTTGAGTGTTTTAGACATGAATATTTCCTCCCTGAGCTGCGTATTGTTGGAGCCACTTAAAGCTGGTTTCAATGCTTTCGATTGGAGGATTCGAGCTGAAATCCTGTTCCACAACGACCCAATCCACGCCTGCCTGAATAGCGGCGTCTGTAATGGCCTGAAGCTGCACTTCTCCTTTGCCAAGCTCTACGGTAACTGCTTTGTGCTGCTCGTCACGTGCCATATCCTTTAAGTGAATGATAGGCAGGCGTCCGCGATAACGTCCGATGTATTCCACAGGATCATAGCCTCCGTAGTATACCCAACAAGTATCCATTTCGACCTGTAATAAATCAGCTGGAACAGCATCATATAACGCATCAAAAACCGGACGATCAGCGATTTTTTCCGTCAACTCAAAATCATGATTATGGTAAGCCAGAACTAGGCCATGTTCTTTCACTTTTTCACCAATACGATGGAAATTGGCAAAAATCTCATCCCACTGGCGCTGTTCTTCGGTTAAATAAGGAACGATCAGGTACTTGTTGCCTAATTCTTTGTGATAAGCGATCTCCTCATCCAAATGGTCCAGCAGGCAGGTATATTGAATATGAGTTCCAATAACTTCCAAACCCAACTCATCCAAAAGCGCTCTGACATCCTTGGCACTACGTCCGAAAAAGGCATGAAATTCAACCCCTTTATAGCCCAGCTCAGCTACCTTGCGCAACGTACCTTCAAAATCCTGTTCAAGTTCTTCCCTTACTGTGTACAATTGCAATCCTACTTTAGCCATTTCCCTTCACCTCTTCAATTAGGATGGATGAATCGTTATATCTGTTCCATGATACAAATCCTCGTCTGGCTCAAATGTACTTTCCAGCGTAATATGCTTACCTTCCAATGAGGAGCGCTGAAAAGCTTGCATAGCCTCTAATACATGATAGGCCAGTTCCACGTTAGCACGGTGGTTCTTTTCACTGCGAATGGCTCTCACCATCTCACCCGCACCTATTCCGCGTTCGTTCTTCCCACACTCAAATAAAGGTTCCACGAGTTCTGTGGTTTCCTCTCCAGATCGGTGAAGCTTGACATCTCCGTTAAAAAAGTTCGGATCAGGCAGGCTTAAGGTTCCTTCCGTACCATAAATCTCAATACGCGGCAGATCCGACGCCCCCTGAATGTCAAAGCTGGAAATGAGCGTTACAATGGTTCCGTTATGGAAATCCACATCGGACCGCCTCCGGCGGCATAGAAAAATTCCGGATCAGTATGCCACCATTCGGGACCTCTGCCCATAAAGAAGCAGTAGCGGCTACGGGCTGGCCAATCATTCCATTTTGTATGGCATAGCGTGCAGTCTGAATACCTGCACCAAGAAATGTATCCGGGGCACAGCCGACACGCAAGTTTTTTGCCTTGGCTAAATCCAGAACTCGTTTGCCATCCTCCAAGGAAACCGCCAAAGGCTTTTCACTGTACACATGCTTGCCTGCCTCCAGTATCGCATATCCGTTAGTGCATGGCTGCCAGGCACGGTCAGATTAAAAACAAGCTCAATCTCGGGCTGACGAAGCAATTCATCTACTTTGTATGCGTTTTCAGTGTTAAATTCATTGGCCCTCGCTTTGGCCCTTTCCTCCAATAAATCAGCCACGGCCACCACTTCGATAAGCGGACTGTTTTGGAGATTTTCAAGGTATACCGCACTAATGTTACCGCAGCCTATAATGCCGGCCTTCATTCGTTTCACTTCGTCACCCCCCTGGCCTCCAACATGTTCTGTATTCTGCTATAAGCCTTACAGACACAATAGTATTCTATTTCCGTTTCGTTTAAAATGAATAATATGATTAAAACATGAACAATCTGGTCAATATTTGAAGCAGCCATATGCCCAAAGGAGTCATCATCATGTCTATCGTCGAGCCTTGTCAGGTTCTTACCGCAGGCTATTCCTTCCATCGCAAGCCCTTTTATTCGAACCAGCCTGATGGGATCAAAAATTATTTGTTTCGTTTACAAACAGACGGACGCTGCCAGGCCCGCATTAACGGGGAAATGACACGGATTGAGGCGGGTGACCTGCTGCTATTCAATCCGACCGAGCCTTACGAGCTGGACATTCACAGTGAGTTAAATCCCATGGGGGAACAGGTCGTGGAGAGCGGAGATTATCACATTTTTTTTGGAGGCTCCTGGGTAGATGAGTGGTGGCACCATCACAAACGGCCCAACCGCATCAAGGTCCAGCTTACCGAAGCACTGCTTGGCCTATTTCGGCAGCTTGTGATGGAGCAGCGGCGTATTTCTAATCCTTATCCGGAAATATCAAGCTATTACATGCGTATTCTTTGCCTGGAGTTTGACCGTATGCTGTCCGAGTATCCGACTTCCACCCATCATAGTTATCTCGCTTATCAGATTAAAAACTATATTGAAGAAAATGCTTCTTCCAATTTTAAGCTGGATGACGTGTCCTCACACATCGGCATCAGCGTATCCAGAGCTGTACATCTGTTCAAGGAAACATTTAATACGAGTATTATGCAGTACACACTGGATATCAGGCTCAACATGGCGAGGGAGCGCATTATTTTCAGTCCCATGTCTTTGGAACAGGCAGCCGAATCGTCCGGTTTTGCAAACTATACGTATTTTCACCGCGTATTTCGTTCCCGCTTCGGCATGTCGCCCAAGGAATTCAGAGGGATTCACCGCGAGCAATTGTAGTATTGGTAAAAATAAAACCTTGAGAGAGCCTTTCTTGGCTCCATCAAGGTTTTGTTTTGTTCCGATTTCCAAGTCATACTTCTTCTGAGTCTACAAAATATCTACAGTGCAATCGTCAGCATCACTACTGACATTGGTGGCAGTGTAACATCCAAGCTCTGATCTTGCTGCTGGAAGGACGTGAAAGTTTCCGTTTTCACATGCTCCGGCTGATCAAATGTATTGTGTGCCTGCATATCGTCACTGGCGAGAACAACGCCGCTAATTTGCTTAACGTTTTCCAGCCCTCTCAGCTCCAGATTCAAGGAAGCCGCCTCGCCCGGATGGACGTTGCACAAACTCACATGAATAGTTCCGTCCTGCGCCTTGGAAGCGGACACACTCACCTGTGGAATGGAATGCCCATCATATTCATAATTGCCTACGGTTTCATGGGTGGCCAGCGCTTGTGCATCCTGATGCACCTTGAACATTTCAAATACATGGTATGTCGGCGTCAGTAGCATAGCAGGTCCTTCGGTCAGAACCATAGCCTGCAAAACGTTGACCATTTGAGCAATATTCGTCATTTGTACACGGTCATGATGATCGTGGAAAATGTGCAGGTGCAGTCCGGCTACCAGCGCATCACGCATCGTATTTTGCTGATACAGGAAGCCCGGATTGGTACCCGGCTCGGTCAGAAACCAGGTTCCCCATTCATCGACAATCAGTCCGACCCGTTTACCAGGATCATATTGGTCCATAATAGCAGAATGGCGTGTAATCAATTCATCCATACGTAATGATTTTTTCATCGTCTCAAACCATTCCGCTTCATCAAAACCGAGTGCTTGCCGTTTCGCTTCCCAGGTACCCGGGACCGTGTAGTTATGCAGACTCAAGCCATCCATAAGATGCCCAGCTTCACGCATCAGCACTTCGGTCCAACGATAATCGTCCACATTGGCCCCGCCCGCAATCCGGTAGATACGGTTATCACCATAGTTGCGGACATACGTCTGATAACGACGATACAGATCGGCATAATATTCTGGACGCATGTTACCGCCACAGCCCCAGTTTTCGTTACCCACGCCAAAATATTTAAGCTTCCATGGCTGCTCACGCCCGTTTTCCTGCCGCCATGCGGCCATAGGGGATTCCCCGTCAAAGGTCATGTACTCTACCCACTCCGACATCTCCTGCACCGTACCACTGCCAACATTCCCGCAAATATAAGGCTCAGCGTCTAACAGCTCACACAGCTGAAAAAACTCATGGGTGCCAAAATGATTATTTTCAACCACACCACCCCAGTGTGTATTGACCATTCTTTTGCGATTTTCCTTCGGTCCGATGCCGTCCTTCCAATGGTATTCATCGGCAAAACAGCCACCTGGCCAGCGCAACACAGGAATATTCAGCTTTTTGAGCGCTTCTACCACATCATTGCGAATCCCGTCCGTATTTGGAATCGGGGAATCCTGTCCAACCCACAAACCTTCATAGATACATCGTCCAAGATGCTCGGCAAATTGTCCGTAAATATTTTTATTAATAACGCCTTGCTCCAAATCTGTATGCACAACAATAGAACCCTTCATGACAAGCCCTCCTCAAAAATAGTAAAGTTCATTAGACTATACATTTCAATGATTGCGCTTTCATAAAATTAAAAAATATGGCGTATACCTGATTCTCTTTTCCATCTCAACGTTTACAATCATGCAATGTAACAGCTTAGATAGTTAATGTAAATATTAATAATTAAACAAAAATATTTTACATGTTTAATATATTTTATTGCCTTCTATTTGTCAATCGTTAACCCATAGCTCCACCCAAACCAAAAAGTCTGCCCTCAAGGCAGACCATGGTATGTCCACTTTAGCTCGTGATCACAGAAACAGCCGCATGTTCAGTGGAGTCTGAGCCTACTTCATTTCAAGGATGTCCCTTGCCAGCGAGAACCGCTATAGCCGGGACAATTTTGATTGACTGCCAGAGCGCGTACACGGACAATACTTCCGCTGATGCTGCACGTATGCCCACCCATTAACTCATCACATTGCGAACAAGCTAACAGTCTGGCCTCGTACACATCATCGGTCACACATTCCATTCCGGGCCTCATGTTGTTTATAATTCTGGTAATTTGCTCTTCCGAAATAGCGATGTCCCTTTCACACCCTTTACAGGTGTTTGGTGCGGTTATACCTTCCATCATCGGCTTACCCTCTCTTTCAAACAACGTCCTGAGTACATACGGCTGGAGGACCTTATTTCCGTTCCGGCGGGAGCTGGGCAGCCGCTTCAGATACGACCATCGCCAAGTCCTCATTTCCGAACATGGACAGCACTCCTAATACTGTGTCTAGTGGAATATCTCCCGCTTCTTCACGCGATACGGTCAGCTTGCGCACTCGCAGCAGACGCTCATTGCTGTCCTGCTGCGGATAAGCTGCATGATACAGCTCCTCTGGCTCCAGCCCGTGATTGATGCACCATTGCGCAAACACAAGGATCATCATATCCTCTTCCTGCTTATAATTTTCGATGATAGCCTCTTCTAACTGTTTACCGCGGTTGTGCTCTTCCATTCGTTCATTTCTCCTTCAATCTATTTCTCGATGTCTCGACTGCCTTGATGGCTGTCGTTCCTTCTGTATTAGTCATTCAAACGGCTAACGAGTTCGTCCGCCAACATATGACTTTCCAGCACCCTGCCAGCACGCACACTGCACTCCTCTGGACGATGAATGTGCTCCAGAAAATGATTTACCACTCCAGTGAATCCCCGTCTTTCCAGAATCGTGTCCCAGCTTCCGAATGATTGTGAAAATGAGGGTTTATTTTTATGCAAAAAAATAACCTGTTCCATATTGATCACCTCGACGGAACGACCTGCCCCATGCAGCTCCAGCCTCTCCATGTCAGCCCCTGCCTGTCTGTTCATACTGTAGCTACCAGAGGCATTTCCCAAACGTACCGACCCGAATGCAGCGTTCATATATCCTTCACTCGTCGTGTCCAGACTGCTATGCAGCAGCTCATAATCATCGCCACCCAGCCACAATAGCAGATCGAGCATATGAATCAGATCATCATAAACCGTCTGTGCCGCAGGTCTCTGATCATATCCAGTCCGATGCTTGATCGCCGCGCATTGGCTGAAGCCTCCTGCTTCCTCCAGCCACGCTTTAGCAGCTACATAATGCGGGGCAAAACGTCGGTTAAAGCCGACCGCCAGCAGCACAGCCTGTGCCTCCGCAAACGCGGTCATTTCCAGATTTTTACGCACATCATAGGACAGCGGTTTATCCACATACACCGCAACACCTTTTTCAATACACGCCATAACCAGATCAAAATGGGCTTCGGTCGCAGCATGTATGAATACAGCCTCCGGCTCCCATGCCAGCATTTCCTTCACATCCGTCGTTCCTCTCGGCAGCCTGTATTGCTCCATAATGGAACTAACCGGCTCCTGCGAACGGTTCATGAAACCTACAATATCTACACCTTCGTGCGCAGTCAGCAGCGGCAAATACACTTTGCGGGCAATACCGCCCAGACCTGCAATAGCCACTCTTGTTTTCGTTTGCTTATTCATATCATACCCACCTCTGATGACTCATTTCTTCTGTTGTCTAGTTTACATGGAAGTCCGCTGACAAGCAAAGAAAAGAGGCTGCCCCCGATCCAGTTAGACCTGACGGGACAGCCTCTATGCATGAGCGTCCAGCTTCAGCTACGATGATTTCAGTGTGCTTAGCTTAGGCGTGCAGCGCTTGTTTTCTTGTTTTTTCACTTTTTATTTTTTTAACACGCATTCCAATGGCTACGACCAGAACAACGACTAGAACTTCAAATCCGTATTTGACGACCCCATTCGTGAACCAATGTGCAATCAGCGGCTCGGCCACTACCATTTTGGCAGCAGTATAGGCCAGTACAGCAGCTCCAATTGTAATGACCATCGGAAAACGTTCGGTCAGCTTCAAGATAATTGTACTGCCCCATACCATAATCGGAACGGAAATCGCCAGTCCCAAAATAACAAGCAACATATTTCCATGAGCTGCTCCCGCAACGGCAAGTACATTGTCGAGCCCCATCATGGTGTCAGCAATAATAATGGTACGAATCGCGGCCCACATTTGATTGGTTGCAGAGATTTCATGTTTTTTCTCCTCAATCAGCAGCTTGTAAGCGATGTAGATGAGCGCAAGCCCCCCGATTAAACGCAAGCCGTAAATTTCCAGTAAGTACGTGACGAGCAAAGTAGCGATAACACGAATGACAACCGCGCCGACCGTCCCCCAAATAATGACCTTTTTTTGATTGGCCTTCTCGACATTACGGGCCGCCAGACCAATCACAATCGCATTGTCACCAGCCAGCACCAAATCAATGATAATGATTGACAATAGTGCGGTTAAAAACTCGATTGACAAAAAATCCATACGTTTCTCCCACCTTCTTTATTTATTTGTTATACTGTACTTAGTTCTGCGCTTTATACTAAAAAAGCGCCATTTCACGGAATCCGGAAACGGCGCTTGACCCAAACTTAGCATCAAAAAAAGACCATTACCCGGATTCCAAAAATCCTGGCAAAGGTCTTGCTTACAACATTACGTTGCCAATAAAGCCGGGGATTTAAAAAATCCCGTAATGACGACTTTACTCGTTGAGCTACTCCCCTTTGGGAACTATTCTATTAATCGCAGTATAGCACACATTTTTGGGAATGTGAACCCTGTTTTTTTTCTGTATAAGCGACAAGCCGAACAGGGATATTGAAAGAGGTATGTAAATGAAAAAATGGCTACTCGCCGCAGCTTATGTTTCGCTGCTCTGCATCGCGTTTATCTACAGATATGATTGGCTCGCCTGGGCGAACAAGCAAACCTCCTTTCCAGTTCTGCTGCTGCTCGCGTTTCTATTCGCGTTAATTCCATTTGTGCCTTACAAGCTGATCATCGCTTCCATTGCTTATGCAGCAGGTGCCTGGCAAGGCGCACTTATCTGCTGGCTCGGCACTACATTGGCTGCGTTCGTGGTTTACGGGTCGGTACTTACCCTCTTCCGTGACAAAGGACGGGCTTATCTGGAGCGAATTCCAGCGTTGGAGCGCTTGAACCGGGTTATGGAGCGAGAGCCTTTTGCTGCTGTGCTGCTGGCCCGCCTGATTCCGATCATCCCGCAGGCAGCTGTGAATGTATATGCCGGGGTCGCAGGCTTTCCGTTCTGGAGCTTTATGCTGGGTACCGCGATTGGCAAGCTTCCTGCAATTGCGGTATACGCTTATGCAGGCGGGACCATCGCCGAACGTCCGGTCACTGGCTTGCTCATTTTGCTGCTGTATACAGCACTAGTGGGCGGTGGCTTTGTGCTTTACCGCAAAAAGATTCAACGTGTTAATAAATCATAGCTTCTGTGAGCCTGCCGCTAGATCAGTAAGGATGAAGGTGGGCGGTGGCTTTTAGTCCAAAGAAATTTGCAAAGCTGGTTTGTTTCTGTCGTTCCATTGGATTTTGCGAACATGTCGTATATAATTTAATTGTAAGCTATTTAAATAACAACTAATTGAAACTTTCTCAGAATGGAGTGACAAATATGAGCACCAACAATCCAAACACCGTGGAGAAGGCAACTTTTGCAGGCGGCTGCTTCTGGTGCATGGTTTCCCCCTTCGAGGAACTGCCCGGCATTTTAAAGGTTCGATCCGGTTACACAGGAGGACATACGGAAAATCCAACCTATGAGGAGGTATGTTCCGAAACAACGGGGCATGTAGAAGCTGTACAGATTACATTTGATCCGCAAGTCTTCCCATATGAAAAATTGTTAGAGCTGTTCTGGCAACAGATTGATCCGACGGATGAAGGTGGACAATTCCACGATAGAGGTTCATCCTACCAAACAGCTATTTTCTATCATAACGAAGAACAAAGAATCAAGGCAGAGGCTTCTAAAAAAGCGCTTGGTGAAAGCGGCCGTTTTGACAAGCCTATTGCTACACCGATTCTGCCTGCGGCAACCTTTTATGAAGCGGAAGAATATCATCAAGACTATCATAAGAAGAATCCCGCCCATTACAAGCGTTACCGCAAAGGCTCCGGACGTGAAGATTTTATTGAGCAAAATTGGTCGGACAAAATCGACAAGTCTGATCTTAAAGATCGGCTGACGCCTATTCAATACGAAGTAACACAAAAAAACGCGACCGAGCGCCCTTTTCAAAATGAGTTTTGGGACCATAAGGGTGAAGGCATTTATGTGGATATTGTTTCGGGAGAGCCTTTGTTCAGCTCGCTCGACAAATATGATGCAGGTTGCGGTTGGCCCAGCTTTACTCGCCCGCTGCGCAGCTATAACGTCAAAGAAAAAAGCGACCTCAGCCACTTTATGATTCGTACCGAGGTCCGTAGTCGCGAAGCGGATTCCCATTTGGGACACGTATTTGATGATGGCCCAGGTCCTGATGGCCTGCGCTATTGTATTAATTCCGCTGCGCTCCGTTTTGTGCCTCAAGAAGACTTGGAACGTGAAGGCTATGGAGCCTATAAATCATTATTTGAAAAGTAAGTAGACTTCAAAAACATTTAAGGCTGGCCCAGAAATCATCCTTCGCAGATGGCTACGGGTCAGCCTTTTTTTGAATTAAACTGGTGAATTCAGTTTCCGGCTCAGCCCATAATCCATCCAAGCCAGATTGCGAGCGGCACCAATAGCAATTGTGCAAGCAAGGTACCTCCCAGACGCGAAATGATCATCCAGCCGAGGCGCGTGAAACCAACAGCAGCATTCCCGCAACGGTTAAAGCCAATCCAATTCGTCGCGCTCGCAAACCGCCAAGCCGGAGGGCGTAGGACAAGCATTAGAAGGACATAACAAGCCTGCTTCGACCTTTAAGCACAAAAATAAAGCGGTGGACGAGACTCAAAAATGAGTAGACTGCCAGCAGATTTCGGCGATATTTATGACCGGAACGAACGTATTCATTCTACTTTAAAGCCTTCCTGGCCAAGCCTAGATACATCGAAAGGGTGTCACGTAGGAAGATTTCTCTCCTGACGTAACACCCTTTCCTTATTGACGAAGGCTGTGGACGACCGGCACTGTTTTGGCAACTACCTTTTGGACTGGAATAGCCGCAGGCAGCACCTTTTTCACAGGTCGGTGTAGTTGGAACGTTGTCGTCCATGTAATTATTTTTCCGGCGAGCCACACAGCCAGTATGGTAAACATTGTTTCCTTCACAGGCAGATACAACAGCGATAATCCCAATACAATGATGTCACTGACGATAAACACGTTACCGATTTTCCATCCGCGCCACTGGCTGATCAGCAGGGACAAAATATCATCGCCCCCGGTTGCTCCACCAAATCGCAATACGATTCCGGCACCCAAGCCTGTAAGCACTCCGCAAAGCAGAGCCGCTACCAGCAAGTTGCCGTGCAGATCTATAACCAACGTCGAATACTTTTCAAATCCTGCATAAAACAGGGAAAAGGCGACCGCCCCGATCAATGCCAGCAGCATGAATCTTCTGCCCTTCAGTACCCAGGCCAGCAATATGACAGGGATATCAAGCAGTAGCATACTCCAAGCCGGAGACACGCCAAATGCGTAATGTCCCAGCAGGGCCAAGCCTGCAAATCCGCCTTCTGACAAATGATTTTGAGCATTGATGTGATAATACGTAAAAGCTAAAATGCATGTTCCGAGCAGCATGACAGCAATCTGCCTTAATGCTCCATTGTTCACGATAGATTCGTAAGTTTTCCTCATACAGGCTCCCTCGGTTTCTCGTAAGTTTGATGTGGATGAACCCACTCTTACGGAAGCTACCGGGTAAGATGTGCCTGGAGGACTTGGTCCTTCGCATGTACAATCCCCTCTTCCGCAGAGTTGGCTTTCGCAACTTGACGTTACTCCGCGGAAAAGCTAAGTATAAGACAGATCAAATCGTTTCCAAATCGTCCTTTGGGGAAGTATCCTTCGGGGACACATGGTATCCTGATCCTTTCTTTTGTGGAATAAAACTCCGACATTTCTGTGGTACATGTAATTCTATTATTTATTATACCACACCTTACCACCTGCTAAACAGCTTGCTTTTTATGCTGCACCATATTTTTATTTTATGCGTGAGCATGCTTTATTGTATGTGCGAATAACCGCATTATACCGAAGGTTTGGCGGATGCACATACAATGTGCTTATGGCATGGTTTATGCAGGTTTTCAGTGATACTACCTGGCTAATTTGGCTGTTCTGCTTTGGTTGGCCATAAACACCCCTCCGAGTATAAGGAGCAGCCCGGTCAGAACGTTCCAGCCGATGTGTTCATTTAGAAGCAAAAATCCCCATACAATAGCGCTCACCGGTACAAAATAAGTCACCGAGGAGGCAAATTCCGGACTTCCCCGCAAAATCATATAATTGAACAAAATATACGCTACTCCCGATCCCAAAACCCCCAGCCCTATAAGGGAACCCAACACACCAGGGATGAAGACGACCGACAGATCAGGTCGATCCACCATTGCCGTCATGATGCCGCCCCCTACCATCGCACCTAATAGTGTCGCAAAGGTTGCCTGATACATCGACAGATTGGATAAAAACCGCTTGGACAACTGCGTTCCGAAGCCATAGCAGAGAGTCGCAAGCAGCATACATCCAAAGCCGACGGGGTCGACAGAAATAATGGATACAGGATTAATACCCAGTAAAATAACGATTCCTACAAAAGCGAGACCCATTCCAAACCATTGCATTCGATAAAAGATAGCTCCGAAAAAGACAATTCCGACCAACATGGTCCAGATTGGCGTGGTAGCATTCAATACGGAAGCCATGCTGCTGGCAATTCTGGTCTCGCTAAAACTAATCAAGGCCCATGGCAACACCATGTTCACCAGAGCTACGAGAATAACCGATTTCCATGGAATACTTCTGAATACAAATGGCTTGCGCATAAGCAGCATCAACAAAACAATAAACACGAGACCAAAGCTGGAACGAAGAAATACAATAGTCCAAGGTCCTACGTGATGGAGCAATAATACCTTGATAAACAAAAACGATCCACCCCAAATGAGGCTTAGCAGCAGTAGCGCCGCATATAACGAGCGTGACAATATGTATACCTTCTTTCCAATAATTGATGATTGCTTTGGCAAAGGAATAATTTCTATGATGAGGTATAAAAAGAACATTTGTTCTGTATGCTGATTATAATTGTATTCCTGCTATGAGTAAAGGAGATTTCTTATGAAAAAGATACTGGACAACAAGAATAAGGCCCCACTGCCTTCCGAGGAAGACGCAAGGCTGATCAAAACTTGTGTACTTCTGACCCTCGTGCTGGATGTGCTGGAACGGGACATTCGCATTCTGAATGCCTCTGCCTTAAAAATGCCCGATCTATACGTTCGCAGCCTGGCCGGGGTGCAACAGCGTGTAGCTGTTCAATTAGCGGAGACAAAGGTGCGAATGAAACGGCAGGGAGTTAAAATATACAAGGAAACCCGGAATCACGAAGGCGTGGAGGTTCTGTATGTATGCCGTGGCTACCAAAAGCGATTTTTCACGCTTTCCTCCTTTGCACGCAGCGAGGTTCGACGAGAATTGGGACATTATTTAGGAATTGATGTGACCCAAAGCCACTCGACTGTATAGTCTCGTTTACAATCCTTGTACGGTGCGTTTTCCGCGTACCGTTGCTTGTGCGAGCACCTCTTTCTCGTCTATTGTTAGCAACTGTCTTCCGCGCATTAGCACACGCCCATTCACAATGGTCGTATTAACATCCGCGCCGTTTACACTGCTCTATCTGGTGTATTGACTGTAAATGCGGCTTTTGCATATCTATCAGAATGATATCTGCCTTTTCCCCACCTCAAGCGTGCCGATTTCGTGCTCAAGGTTTAGCAGATTGGCTCCATTGACTGTAAGCCATATGCAGCGTCTGCGCAGCAGTTGGATGGCCTGTGCTTAGCTTTTGCAGCCATGCTTTTTGTTCATCTGTCAGATGATGCAGGGCATAACTGCTGACTACAAGGTCAAAGGTCCCGTCCATATAAGGAATCGACATCAGATTTCCCAGCCTCACCTCTACCTGCGGGAATTTACTCCGGCAGCGCTTGAGCATTTCATTCGATTGACGTGAGGTGAAACATGATGCGGGATATAGATAGGTCGCCAGATCATGGATAAATCCAATCCATTTGGCACACATTATGCTTATCTCATCCAAAAAGAAGGTGTTTTCTTGACTGGACATAACCCAGCTTCCTTTGAACTGAACAAGAATATTTCCTTTATCGAGCAAGCCCTTTTTTATACGGATGATTTAAAAAAACAGGCTATTTCGGTTGACGGGAAAGATGGCATTCTTCTTTATATAGACTCACTCGTGGATCAGGAGATCATTCAGACGCATATTCTGGCCACATTATATAAGATAACCGATTCTGGCCCTCATCAAATGTTTACCACCCTGAACAGCCAAAAGGACACCAACCTCCGAAATGCCGCTGATTCGCTTATTGAGGGATACTCCATTTTAATGGTGGATGGCACAGAAGAATTTTATATCCTTTCCTCGGAAAAAACATACGCCCGTAGTACGGATGAGCCGGAGAACGAGGGAATTATCCGCGGGCCGCACAATGGATTTATTGAGCAGTTGTCCGTCAATCTGAATCTTATTCGCAAACAAATCATCAGCACATCGCTGATTGTGCGCTACTTTTATGTCGGATCTAAAACCCGGACCAAAGTCGCTATCATGTATATGCAAGACTTGGCCAATCCTGAGCTAGTGGAGGAAGTGGAAAAAAGAATACAAGCCATCTCCTCCGATCTGGTACTGCCTCCCGGTTTTATTCAGGAATTCACGGAGGACAATCCCTTTTCCCTGTTCCCTCAGCAACTCAGCACAGAACGTCCAGATCGGGTAGCCGCTAATTTAATGGAAGGACGAGTAACTATTTTGGCCGAAGGGAGTCCTACTGCCTTAATCGCTCCCGTCTCCTTTTTTGCATTTTATCAAAGCCCAGATGATTATAACGGTCGCTGGATTATTAGTTCCTTTCTGAGAATGATCCGAATGATGAGCTTTCTAATTGCTTTTACACTGCCCGCTATTTACATTGCAACGATTTCCTTTCACTCAGCCATTCTGCCACTGGAGCTGGCACATACGATCAAAAAATCGCTGGAAAATGTTCCGTTTCCCGCCATTGTGGAGGCGATGTTGCTTGAAGTGATCTTTGAGGTGCTACGGGAAGCCGGGATTCGTCTGCCCAGCCGAGTGGGCCAAACAATAGGCATCGTTGGCGGTCTGGTTATCGGGGATGCTATCGTTCGAGCAGGTCTCGTGTCATACACCATGATTATTGTCGTTTCGTTAACAGCTATCTCTTCTTTTTTGGTACCTTCCCATGAAATGAGCTCAGCTGTCCGCATTCTCCGTTTTCCAATGATGATTGCTGCAGCCTTGTTCGGATATATTGGCATTGCCTTCGGAATGCTTATTCTCCTTATTCACCTTTGTAAGCTGGAAACATTTGGTTTTCCTTATTTTGCTCCTCTGGCTCCTTTCCGGCTTGGCGATATGAAGGATGTTTTTATTCGCTTTCCCATTTGGACACTACAACAGCGGCCGCATGATTCCCGACCCCAAAAAATGAAGCAGCAGAACTACTCTAGGAGCTGGAAACGTCGTGAATAAAGAAAGTACAATTACACAGGGTCAATTGTTTTTTTTGATTATCAAGTTTGAGATTGGCGTGGATATTCTATCACTTCCTTATCAGATGCATTTGTCATCCAAGGGAGGGGGCTGGATATCCGTCATTATTGGAGGCATTTTGATCCAGCTTATCATTTTAATGTGCTGGCTCCTGTTAAGACGTTTTCCCTCCTCCTCCATTTACCAAATCCTCACTCGGATTACTGGTTCCTGGATGGGTAAAATTTTGACGGTGGCTTACATTATGTACTACTTGCTTATGGGAACTTCGGTTCTTGTGAGCGCCTATGACGTCATTAATCGCTGGATGCTGCAAAAAACCCCGCGTTGGGCTATATTGGCTCTGATTCTGTTCAGCAGCATCTATCTAGTTCGCGAAAATTTGAGGACAATTGCCCGAGTGCTTGTTTTGATCTCCTTCCTGATCGTACCGATGATGTTTTTAATCAGTTATGGAATAAAACAGGCCAATCTGCTCTATCTGCTGCCTTTGACTGAGGCTGGATGGCCTCATATTATTATAGGTTCCAAAGAAACACTTTTAGCCATGTTCGGCTTTGAATTCATCCTCGTGGTCTTTCCCATGGTCGAGGGCAACAGTAAAGGGAAGCTCAAGTCGCTCCTGCTAGCTAACGGAGTCGTGGTTCTATTGTATGGTTTCACCATATTAACCTGTACAAGTGTGTTTAGTCCCCAGCAGCTTGATTTGATGCCGGAGCCTGTCATTTACCTGCTCAGATCTATTCCGCTAGGAACGATGGACCGGGTTGATTTTATTTTCCTGCCCATCTGGTTAATTTCAATCTTTGGCTCCATAAGCGGTTATTATTATGCAGCGTCCTATGGACTAGGCTATTTGTTCAAGCAGAAAAACCACAAACAAGCCGTTCCTTTCGTAGTATTCGTCTCATGCATTATTGCCTGCATCCCTCAAAAAAGAGAGGATTTTGACCTCTTCGGTACAATTGCCAACAATTCGGCTTATTTTTTCCTGATTGCACTACCTCTGTTGTTGCTGATTGTATCGTATATATTCAACAAAAAGGAGGAGCCCGGAACATGAAAAAAAAGAGGAGAGCACTTGGTATGCTGGCTCTACTCATTTTTATGACTGGCTGCTGGGATCAGGACAGCTTGAAGGATGCCCGGCTGGCAAATGCTTCGGCCTACGATCTTACTCCAGAAGGCATATTGCTGCAAACACTCGAAATTGTAGACGACTCTGGAAATAACCAAGGGAAAAGCACCAATGAAATTCATTCAGGCACCGGAAATTCCGTTCGGCAAAGTACAGACAAAATTCGAGCCAAAGTAACAGGGGATATCCGTTACTTTAAATATGGGGTTACTTTGTATGGCACAAGTTTGGCCCAAAAAGATTTGTATCCATATCTGGATGTCCTGTATCGGGAGCCGGATCATCCAACCTCACATGTAAAGGTAGCTATAGTAGAAGGATCAGCTGGAGAATTAATGAACAAGAAAAGTGTAGGCAGCCTCTTAATCGGCGAATTTATAACGAAAAAAATCCGAAGCCTGGAGGAAATGTGCATATTTCCCGAAGTGACGCTAGAAACACTGCTTCCCCCTATGCTTGATCCAGGGCAGGACTTTGTTCTCCCCTATCTCTCCAAAGATGGAGAAGACATCGTAGCACGAGGGATTGCCTTGTTTCACGGACAAAGATTTACAGGAACCCTTAACGACGAGCAAGGGGTGCTTTATGTCCTGATGACCGGGAAATGGAAGGACACAGCGCGTTTTGTAAAAAGGGTTCACTCGGGACCTGCTAGTGATTTGCAAAACTTTATTACCTATCAGGCTCATATTCGGAACATCAAACGCCAGCTTATAGTGAAAGTTGGACGCGATGGTCAAATTGATGTGTACCTCAACCTGAAGCTCCCTGTCGATGTTGTTGAATACTCGCGGGATCATCTTCAGGATAAGAATAATGTCATGCGCCTGAACCGTCAGCTTTCGGAAATCATGACCCAGGATGCGGAAGAAATTATCCGTACGCTTCAAAAAAGCGGTTGTGATGCCTTTGGCATCGGCAGACAATTGATTGCCCATCACCCGACCTTGTGGAAAAATATGGAGTGGAATGAAGAGTACCCTAATGTTCGTTTTCACCCACAGATCACCGTTAATATTGTTGGGAACGGCATTTTGAATTAGGCCGCTCCCTTTTGTTTAGTTTTTCGGCTGATCAGGTGTTTCGTTATGAATAGCTTCGCTGGGTTTATGTTCTGGAGCTTCATTTTGGGTTACTGGTTCAGAAGGAGCCTCCTGCTTATTTTCAACAGATGGCTGTGAACTATCTGCTGGTGGCAAATCATTACTCTCACCATTCGTATCTATTTCTGTGTCAGGATCAGAAGGTACTGTTTCTTCTGGTAGAATCTCCTTCTGATCCGTTGCAGGTTCTTGTTTCTCCGGAGTTGCTTTATCCTTTGTATCCGATTTGGACGGTACGGCAGGTATGGATGAACGTGTTCGTTGCTCCCTCCCAACTTCCGTTGGCACGTATTTTTGGTTAAACCAGTCTGTCACAAGTTGACCGGATTGACGGGAATAACTTCCCGGCAGCTTACCTGTAAGGCTGGAGACCGTAACTTTTACAACACCTTCCGGCTGTGTAAAATGCTTATTTTTGAAAAGCTGGGGCTGATCCTTGACCGCCTTGTTCATGATAAGCGCCCACACCGATTGTGCTCTGGAGTGCCCTTCTTGAGATAGTGTATTAACCTGTTGACGGTAACCTGCCCAGACGCCGAGTGTAACATCCGGGGTATATCCCATGAACCATACATCGCCAAAATTTTGTGTCGTACCGGTCTTGCCAGCAATATCAATGGTACCATAGCTTTTAAAAGCATTTTGCATACGTTTGCCTGTACCCCTAGGGTCCGATATAACCGTTTTGAGCATATCTGTCATCAAAAACGCGGTTTGCCTGGAATATACACGCTTCGCCTGCGGTTTGAATTGATATACGATCTTGCCGTCGGCATCCGTAATTTTACTGATCAAATGGGGTTCATTGTATACGCCCATGTTGGGAATCGTACCATATGCCGCTGTCAGTTCCTTGACAGATACTCCCTTACTCAGCCCACCCAGAACGCCTGTCTGAGCATGTTCATCCTGCGGCTGAATCGTTGTAATCCCAAGGGAACGTACAAAATTCCAGGCGTTTGGAATTTTAACTTCATATAAAAACAACCTCAGCGCAGGAATGTTGATCGACCGATTGAGTGCTTCACGGGCTGTCATCAGTCCTTCGTACCGTCTGTTATAATTTTTAGGGATATGATAGCCTTTACGTCCGTCTTTCAATACAATTTGCGAATCATCAATAAGACCAGCAGGCTGAGTGTAGCCTTTTTCCAAAGCAGGCAAATAAGCTGCAATAGGCTTCATGGCAGAACCGGGCTGACGCGTCATCTGGGTTGCATAGTTCATTTGCTCAGTATTAAAGTCCCTGCCCTCGATCATGCCGAGTATAGCCCCCGTTTTATGATCAATCATGATGGCAGCAATTTGTTCTAGTCCCTTCTGCTTACTGTATGGAGAAAAGTTTTGCGGATTGGCTGCAATCTGTCTCATATCGTTATAAACTTTCTTATTTATCGTTGTATAAATCCGATAACCGGACCGTTGCAGCTCTTCCCGTGTATTTTGAAGGAGTTCAGCATGCTCAGGTTTGGAAATCTCGGCTGTTGTAATATCCGGATTTTCCTGGAGTGCCAACAACCGAGCGGCCTCCCGCTCCGTCTCCAGCATCAAATAAGGGAATGTATTGTAGCTTTTCTCGCGATGTGGTGCAAGAGTAGCTTTAATATCAAAATGAAGTCCCTCATTATATTCCGTTCGTGTGATTTTACCTGTTGCCAGCATTCTTCCCAGCACGACATGCTGGCGCTCGATAGCTTTGTTGAAGCCTTCTTCATCAAACTTCCCTTTACCGTCAAAAGCTGAATAAACAGATGGCAATTGTGGAAGACCGGCCAAATAAGCCGCTTGAGCAACATGAAGCTTATGTAGATCACTTACATTAAAAATCCCTAATGAAGCCGACTTGATCCCATACAAATTGTAGCCTGCGGAGCCATTGCCAAACGGCATTTTGTTTAAGTATGCCGTTAATATTTTATCCTTGCTCATAAAACGCTCCATACGCAGTGCAAGCAGCATTTCCTTTACCTTGCGGCTGTCCGTCTTATCCAGACTGAGGAAAACTCGCCGGGCTACCTGCTGTGTCAGTGTGCTGCCGCCTGTTTGGCGATTTTCGTTTAGAAGCTTCTGTTTGATGGCGCGAGCCGTCCCTTTTAGATCAACACCCTGATGCTCATAAAATTGGCTGTCTTCTGTTGAAATAAGGGCATCTACGATGGATTGGGGAACATTCTGCAGATCCACGAGCTGCCGATCCTCCTCCATGCGCATTCGTCCAACCGGGGTTACCTGGTCATTAAAAAATACAAAGCTGGTCAGAGCGTTCTCGTTTACCTTTTCATATATCAACTGGCGTGATCGTACAGGTTCATCATGAACCAGCGCTGCCACATAACCGGATATAAGACCTCCCGCAAATAGGACTCCAAGTACGCCCGCTAGCGAGAACCACTTGATATTAATCAGCAAAACTCTGCCAAAAATACGCCACCTGCTGCGTTTTTGAGATGATGGTCGACGTTTTGGGTTCATAAAAATGGTTTTCTCCCCTCAATATGCATTCATTTCCACATGCTTTCGTTCACGATAATATGATACGCCATGTTAGGTTTTTCGTAAACTATAACGTTCCAGAAAATACATTTGGATTAAGAACACTTGTTCTGTATATAATACTACTATATGAATTTACATTCAAGAATATTTTGGAAAGACGATCAGCATACATCTGGAGAGGGGGTTGTGACATTGAACAAACGCGGAAAAAAAACTATATTTTTAGCAGACTGCCAAAGCTTTTATACCAGTATTGAGAAGGCCGACAATCCCGAATACCAGCATAAGCCGCTAGTTGTTGCTGGTGACCCTTCGCTGCGTTCAGGCATTATCTTGGCTGCGTGTCCACTTGCTAAAAAATACGGTATATCTACAGCAGAGCGTCTGGGGGAAGCGATAAAAAAATGTCCTGACCTTACCATTGTACGCCCACGCATGCAGCATTATATCGACGTCTCATTAAAAATAACAGAAATGTATAACGAGTATACGGATTTGGTTGAGGTTTTCAGTATTGATGAGCAGTTTTTAGACATAACCGGAAGCCTCTCCCTGTTCGGAGATCCGGTGAGTATCGCAAGTGAAATTCAACAAAAAGTAATGGCACAGACAGGGGTATGGATTCGCATCGGCATCAGTTCCAATAAAATGCTGGCTAAAATGGCGACAGATATATGGGCCAAGAAGAACGAAAGCGGCATTTTTGTCCTTCCTCCATCCGATATTGCAGCGCTGCTGTGGTCTCAGCCGGTTCGCAGTATGTTCGGTATTGGCTCGCGTATGGAACGGCATTTGGAGAGGCTTGGACTGCACACCATTGGAGACGTCGCACGCACTCCCTTGCCCCGGCTTCAGGACAAATTCCGGTCTCATTTTGGCAAGCAGTCAGATATTCAGGCAGAGGTTTTATGGCGAACTGCTAACGGAATCGATCACAGTCCGGTCAAGCCGGAAACATTGGATACGCCCCCAAAATCCATCGGTCATATGATGACCCTGCCCCGGGATTATGTCCAGTCTGCGGAGGTGGAGACTATCCTGCTTGAGTTGACAGAAGAGGTATGCCGGGACTCCCGCCGCAAAGGATATATGGGCTGGGTTGTGACCGTTCATTGTATATGCAGTCCGCACGAGGCACCGACTGGGTTTTCCCGCCAGATAAAGCTGCCCAATCCTACAAACCGTACCGAAAAGATATATGAAACCGCAAAAAAAATCTTTTATACCTTTTGGAACCATATGCCTGTGAAGCGCGTGGGTGTCACCTTAAGTGGCTTGATGGATGATCAGCTGTATCAGTTGGATTTTTTTGAAGATCAGGAGCGCTCCCGAGCTTTGGAAAAAGTAACAGACACTTTAAAGGATCGGTATGGTCAGGCGATCATCATGCGTGCATCATCGTTAACAAACGCGGGGCAGGCTCTGGAGCGATCCGTCAAAATTGGCGGTCATTATAAATAAAATCTCTCCATTAACACACAGACTATTCCCCGGGGAATTAAATACGAGCGAAGGCTACGGAATACTATGCTTAACAGAGAATAATCGAGAAATAGAGGAGCAAGCAAAAAAGGACCGCCTGACATCAGGCAATCCTTTTTCCAGCTTGGATGAGCATCTAGCATTCAGAGAGATTTTAGAGACATCCTGCGTATGCCCAGTTAACGAAACATCCCCCACAGCTTGATCAGATGGAACGTATTAGACGGATCAATTTTTTGCGCCAGCACGAAGGCCGTCAATTGTTCTTCCTGTGCAGCTGTCAGCCGCTCGTTCAAAATAGTGGAAGTGGACTTCACAAGTTGACGTACCTTGGCTTTGTTTTGCAGGTCCACCTTGGTCACACCTTCGATCTGCTGCTTAACCCGCTCCTTGAGTGTACGATTTTTCATTTTCAACTTAATCCGCTCCACCAGTTGCGGACTGATTCCATATTGCTGATAGCTCAATGTTACCGCACCTCCCATATCATTCGGTCATTCCCAAATATATGACGGTCAGCCTGTCCATTGTGCCTATCTGTTTAAAACTACAAAAAAAACCTTATAATTCAAGGTGCATCAATCGATAAGATCTCCCTGGAAAATCTGCTCTTTTTGCAAATAGCCACGTAATGCTTCATACTGCGGAGATGTCCAAAAGGACGAATCCGCGATCAAACCAGTCGCATCCTCACGTGCCTTTTCCAGTACCTCAAAATCCGCTACCATATCTGCTAACCGAAACACGGGCAGCCCACTTTGCTTGGTACCGAAAAAGTCACCCGGCCCTCTCAAATCCAAGTCACGTCTAGCCACCTCAAAACCATCGTCCGTATCGGTCATAACCTTCATCCGCTCCTGACCCACCTCAGACTTGGGATCAGCGACCAGCACACAGTACGAGGCATGTGCACCCCGTCCGACACGTCCACGCAGCTGATGCAACTGGGACAAGCCAAAGCGGTCGGCATCCATAATGATCATTAGCGTCGCATTCGGCACGTCTACGCCCACCTCTACAACTGTCGTTGAAATGAGTAACTGGACTTCGTTGGCGTAGAAAGAACGCATAACCTCTTCCTTTTCAGCAGGAGTCATTCGCCCATGCAGCAAACCGACGCGGTAACGTGGAAAAGCCTGTTGCATTTGAATATGCAGATCAATGGCATTCTGTACATCCAGCTTCTCGGACTCCTCAATCAATGGGCAGATCAGATAAGCCTGCCGTCCCTGATCTACCTCACGGGAAATAAATCCGAGCACACGATCCATCAGCTCATGCTTTACCCAATACGTAGAAATCGGAATACGCCCCTTTGGCCGCTCTGACAACGTAGAGACATCCATATCGCCAAAAGCGGTGATCGCCAGCGTACGCGGAATCGGCGTTGCCGTCATCGTAAGAACGTCGGGATTATAGCCCTTGCGACGCAATATACTACGCTGATTTACACCAAACCTGTGCTGCTCATCCGTTACGACCAGCCCAAGCTGGCGGAAATACACATCTTCCTGAATAAGGGCATGCGTGCCCACCACAATATCCAGCAGACCCATCTGGAGCGAAGCCAGCAGTTCCTTACGCTTCTTCCCGGTTGTACTGCCCGTCAACAATCCCACGCTAATCCCAAACGGTTCAAATAACTTGTGAAGCGACCGCATATGCTGCTCAGCCAAAATTTCTGTTGGTACCATCAACGCCCCTTGAAAACCGGAACGCACCGTAGCAAACAAGCCGATGGCGGCAACCACGGTTTTACCTGACCCAACGTCCCCTTGAAGCAGACGGTTCATACAATAGGGCGAACGCAGGTCATGCAGTATTTCAAGCTCGACTTTCTTCTGAGCATCCGTCAGTTCAAACGGCAAGGCCCTCACAAATTCGCGAACCGTGGCATTATCCACCGTATGTACAACTCCGTCTGCCCGGCCGCGATTCAACGCACGGAATGCCTGCATTTTTAGCTGAAATAAAAACAGCTCTTCATACACCATCCGGCGACGGGCCTCTTGTCCCTCTCGATTGTCCTGAGGCTGGTGTATATCTGCAATAGCCTGCTTACGCGGCACCATACTGTATTTACGCACAATCGACTCCGGCAAAATTTCGGGAATCATTTCACCAAACTGCTGGAGTGTCTGGTTCATCATCTTGCGCATCCAGGTCTGCGTAATCTTGCCACCTACGGAGTACACAGGCTGAAGCGTTCCCGAACGAGTGACTCCTTTATCGGGAAACTCGGAATCCGAAACGGTCATCTGCATCCGCTTCAGGTCCCATTTGCCGGTCACGACAATTTCGCGGCCTGACGTTAGCTGCTCCTTCAAAAAATGACGATTGAACCATGTCGCTGTAAACATCCAATCCTCAGCCATCAATTTACAAGTCAATCTGGATTTGCGACCATAGCGCTGAAGCACCGGAATGCCCATAATTTTAGCCTGCACCGTGATCTTATCTCCGTCTTTTACTTCACTCAGCGAACGCAAACGGTAATCCTCATACCGGAACGGATAATATTCCAGCATGTCCTGTACATTAGAAATGCCAAAAGCGTGAAGCTCTCCTTCTTTGAGAGCACTCACGCCGTGTATTTGTTTTAAAGGTATTTGATCCAATTGCAGCATATTACCTCTCATCTCCGGCCGGCCATACAAAAATGCCAATCGTTCCTGGCCCTACATGAGCCCCAATCACAGCGCCAAGTTCGGTATATATTCGATCTCCCAGCTCAAAATGCTTTGCCAACTGAGCCTCGAACGCTTCTGCCACCGAGCGATCTGCCGTATGACCCACAGCGATATTAATTTTTTGGCCCTTTAAATCCCGCTCCAGCAGTTCAATAATTCGTGCTGTCGCTTTTTTATGTCCTCTCGCCTTATCAACCGAATAAATAATGCCTTCTTTGTCCATTGAGAGAATCGGCTTAATATTGAGCAGGGTGCCAATCATGGCTGCTGCTTTGCCGATACGCCCCCCTTTTTGCAAGTATTCCAGCGTATCCACCAGAAAATACAAGCAAAGACGTTCCTGACGATGCTCTAAAGCTTGAACGATATCAGCCGGGGAATGCCCGGAAGCCGCCAGCTCTGCCGCATAGACCACAAGCATACCATATCCGTACGAGGCCAATTTGGAATCTAGCACAGTTATTCTGTCTTCATGCTTCTCCAGCATGGATTTACCCAGCAGAGCGGACTGATACGTTCCACTCACGCCAGAAGACAAATGGATGGAAACGATCTGGCTGTCGGGATGTTGCTCCAACAGCGTCGTAAATGTCTCCAAAAAGCGGGCTGGTGAAGGCTGTGACGTCGTAGGCAGCCCATCAGCCCGTACCAGTTCGCTGTAAAACTGCGCAGCAGACATCTCAATGCCATCAAGGTAAGTTGTGCTGCCGAACATCACCGTCAGCGGCACAATGACTATATCGAGACGGTCTACCAGCTCCTGTGGAATATCAGCCGTGCTATCGGTCACAATGATGGTGTTGCTCATCGGTCCGACCTCCTTTTGTGGTGAACTTCTATGACGCTCTACAGCCCATCAAGTTTCCACCGAGAACAGGTAAGGATAAATCGGCTGACCGCCTTCATGAACTTCCACTTCTGCATCCGAGTAATTTTCTTCAAGCCATGCGACGAGCTGCTCTGTATCTCCTTGTTTTGCATCCGAACCTGTGAGAATCGTAACAATCTCATCGCCATTCACCAGCATTTTGGTCAGCAAAAGACGAGATGTTACAATTAACTGTTCCTCGGTAGCCACAATTTTGGAATCCTGAATACCGATATAATGGCCTGCCGTAATGTGCAGGTCATCAAGCGTAGTATCCCGTACCGCATAGGTTACCTGCCCAGATTTCACGCGGCTGACTGCGTCCCTCATGCTGTCCTGATTTGCCTCGAAGGCTTCTTCCTCCTGAAAAGCGAATGCCGCAGCAATGCCCTGAGGAATCGTTTTGCTGGGAATAACCGACACTAGGCGCTCCATCTCCAGCAGTTCACGGGCCTGCTCTGCCGCCAGAATAATATTGGAATTATTCGGCAGGATAAAAATGTGCTGAGCCGCAATCGAGCGAGCGGCATTAACGAAGTCTTCCGTACTCGGATTCATCGTCTGGCCACCGGAAAGGACAACATCCACACCCAAGCTTCTAAAAATATCAGCAATCCCTTCGCCCGAAGCCACTGCTATGAAACCATAGTGTGCCAGCTCATGAGCAGGTGGCTCAGATGGCTCCTCCTCACGTGCAGGCTCTGCTGGTATTTCGGCAAACCACTCAGGCTCAGGAGCGCCATCCATACCCGTAGACAACAAATCACGATGCTGCTCGCGCATATTCAGAATACGGATCTGTGTAATTTCCCCGTAACGAAGCGCCAGATTCAACACTTCGCCCGGAGCCTTGGAATGAACATGAACCTTAATAACATCATCGTCAGAAATAACAATGATAGAGTCTCCATCCACAGATAACGCTTTCCGGAAGGCTTCCTCATCAAAGTCCGTACCTTGGGCTTCTCCCAATTGTCGATTAATAAAAAATTCCATATCATATAAAAATTCAATATTTTCCGTTTCAAGCTTCGCCTGCGCCGAAATCGGTGCATCCGGTGAAGGAGCAACCGCATGCGCTGTCGGTCTCTCGGATATATGAGGAGTATAAGCAGTGCGTACATTCTCCCCTTTTACAATTGGAGCTGTCACCAAACCGCTTCCAAGATGCTGCATGAACCCTTCATAAATATACACAAGTCCTTGTCCACCCGAGTCCACAACCCCTACTTGCTTTAGTACCGGGAGCATGTCCTGCGTCATGGCAAGCGTTTCCTTCGCTTTGGCAAGCACTTCTTCCATCAGTTCAGTAATGTCATTTGTCCGGCGTGAAAAAAACACAGCATGCTTGGCCGCTTCCTTCGCCACGGTAAGAATTGTACCCTCCACCGGCTTAACCACCGCCTTGTAGGCCGCATCCACCCCGCTCTGCAATGCCGATGCGAACTGAAGGGTATTCATTTCCTCGTATGGGGCAGCGTAACGGCTAAAGCCACGAAACAACTGAGACAGGATAACCCCTGAATTGCCGCGGGCTCCCATCAGCAAACCTTTGGATAATATGCCGGACATGACACCGATGGAGGAAGAATCCCCCCTCATTAATTCTGTTACGCCCGCGCTCATCGTCAAATTCATGTTAGTTCCTGTGTCACCGTCCGGCACCGGAAATACATTAAGTGAATTGACGTGTTCCGCATGCTGCTGTAATTGTTCCGCCCCGGCTAAAACCATTGCGGTAAAATCTGTTCCATTCAAAGAACGATTACTCAAGAGAATTCCCCTTCCTAGCTTAATACAGTTGTTTTGCCATCAGCCTTCCGCACCATCATGTTCATCTGTGCGGACAGGTTTAATTGAATTATACTAAAGCCAGACGACGAATACGAATATCACACTTTCGTAAGCTTTTCGTACTCACGGCCTGATCAGCCTTCCACAGGTCATATATATGAAAAACCAGTCAACCACCCGACACTGAAACATCGGCTGGAATGATAAATATGGTTCCGCCTCTGATCTATCCGGCATGACTGGAATAAGATTTCACATTCCAACTATTACAAGAATAATCGCAGCAATAGCTATCCCATATTGTACTATAATGCGTAAGAGAAATAAATAAAGTTTTTGAATTGGTTGACGGAGCTTTTTTGACTATGATATTATATATAAGTATTGTTTTGTTCAGGTTAGTGACTTACAAAGTCCGACTGACCCAGTCGGCCTGAAGAGCGACCCGTTCCATACGGAACTTGGTTATTTTCAGAATAGGAGGTGGAATCATGTCTCGTAAATGTTCTGTAACAGGCAAAAAGCCTGGCACCGGTAACCACGTATCTCACGCTAACAACCGTAATCGCCGTACTTGGGGCGTCAACGTACAGAAAGTTCGTATTCTCGTTAACGGTAAACCGAAACGCGTTTATGTCAGCACTCGTGCATTGAAAGCCGGTAAAGTGACTCGCGTGTAGTCGCAAAAAAATAACGTTATAAACAAAAGGCACCTCGTTTTAAACGGGTGCTTTTTTGGTTATTCAAAATGTTACGTCCATTCGATCCATGATGTCAAAATGTCAGGCATCTTCCCGCGCGTTCCTGCCGTTTAATGCCGAGCTATCTGTCTGTTATTGTGCCCGGGAAGCATGCCCCTGCGTACCTTGCCTTCATTTTGCATCCTGTGTGTACGTTACGTGAAATTCAGCTTTTCTGGAATGTATTCAGAATGGCTTTGACGAATCCACCCAGAAATCTTGGTAGCTTGATTGTATAAAACTTCATGCTTCACCCTCCCCATCATCCTCGTGCATCCATTCTCTGTAGTTTATGCAACCTATCAAGGGTTGTTGCCATACAAAAAAAAGGCTACATGAGAATCCCGCTCATGTAACCATATTTATGCACATCCATCCCATGCTATACCATTAGACAAGCCCACGGGCATACAGATATGCTGAGAGTATGAAAATAAATAGGATATAATAAAGCACGCTGCTTATTACAAAGCCGATACGCAAACCGCGCCGTTCATTTTTACGAAAATAAAACAACACAATCAGAACGGCAACGAGTGAAAGAAGGGCATTCCAGGGAGCCTTCACCAGTGAGAAGCAACTTAGGATCACACCTGTCGCCATACTCGCCACCGTCATCCACAGCGCTTCGGTCAGCTTCACTCGGATAAATGAGCTGCACTGTCCCGAATAGAAGCAATAGCCGCTCCACGATCCGCTCTGCCGAATACCGCACTACCTGCCACCAGAACGTCAGCACCTGCTTCAAATACGGCTGGTGCCGTCTCCTCGGCAATGCCACCGTCTACCTCGATATGTACATCTGGACGGCCGATTTCATTCAACCATGTGCGAATCTGTCTGATTTTATCCAGCGTCTCCGGAATAAAAGACTGTCCTCCAAACCCAGGGTTAACTGTCATAACCAGAATCATATCTACATTTGGCAGCACTTCCTTGATCGCATATGGCGAAGTGCCCGGATTGAGGGCCACACCCGCAAGAGCACCTTGCTGCTTGATCAAATGAATAACCCCGTGCAGATGAACACAAGCCTCGGCATGAACGGTGACGATATTAGCTCCTGCCTTCACAAAATCGCCGATGTAACGTTCAGGATGCTCAATCATCAGATGAACATCCAGAGGAAGACTTGTATGTGGACGAATAGCCTGAACGATAGGAGGCCCTAAGGTAATGTTGGATACAAAATGACCATCCATAACATCCACATGAATCCAGTCTGCTCCTCCTGATTCAGCTTCCGCAACTTCACTGCCCAAACGGGCAAAATCAGCGGATAAAATCGACGGTGCTATTTTTAACATAGGCTCAGTACCTCCGCTTTTTTTCTTTTAACTCCTTATAAAACTGTAAGTAACTATCATACCGGCCCTGCGAAATATGTCCTTCTGACAAGGCCTCTCTCACTTTACAGTCAGGTTCGTGAATATGGGTACAACCTCTAAATTTACACTCATCAGCGTACGATTGGAATTCACGGAAACATGGGGATAACTCATCCACCCCCAGCTCCAAAAAATCCAGCTGGCTGAAACCCGGTGTATCTGCTACAAAACCGCCATTGTCGAGTGGAATTAATTCTACATGACGAGTCGTATGCCGTCCTCGGCCCAGCTTATTGCTAATGGCACTCGTCTCCAGCGTTAGGCCCGGTTCCAGCGCATTAAGCATGGAAGACTTCCCGACACCTGACTGTCCGGAAAACACGCTAATTTGACCCGCCAGCAGCTTCTTAAGCTCAGCCGTACCTTCCCCGGTACGAGCACTCGTCACCAGCACCTCATAACCAATCTTCCGGTACATTTCCTGAACAGCCAAAACCGTCTCATCCTCTGAAGGACTGCCCTCATACAAATCGCGCTTTGTCAGACAGATAATCGTATCCAGCCCGGCGTGCTCAATATGCACCAAAAATTTGTCCAGCAGAGGCAGATTTAAATCCGGCTCACGCAGGGAAAACAACAATACGGCAAGTGTAGTGTTAGCCACTGGCGGGCGAATGAGCTCCGTCGTGCGCTTCCGAATCTCATTAACCATACCTTCCCCGTTTTCAGTCAGTTCGTAAACGACCCGGTCGCCGACAAGCGGCGTAATCTCTTTTTTCTTAAAAATTCCGCGTGCTCTGCATTGTACCGTAGCTTCGCCGGATACCGGCCGCCCATTCTGATCCAGACTGGAGACATAATAATATCCGCTGAGCGCCTTGACGATCAGACCTTCAGGCATGTGTGAGCCTTCCTCCTTTATATGTTTAAGTTCCAAAATTGGGATGGTGAAAACGAATAACGTATGGTAATACTGACCTCTGGCAAGATTACCGATGCTTTACAGCCTCAATGACTTCACCCTGTTTTTTGTGGAGGCCCTTTCCCTTACCTGGATGGTTTGTGTGTTTAGCAGCAAACTCACCACGCGCTAGGCCCGTAGAACCCGTTTCGGGGGCAAGAGCAGACGGTTCACCGTTACTATTGGTACCATCCTGATTGCTTGGGTCCCCCCCGGTATTACCATCATTTGAAGTATCCCCGCTATTCCCTGGTTCGCCACTGCCATTCTGTGAAGAAGTACCATCTGGCATATCTGTCGGTGTAGTACCAGCAGGCGGAGCGATTTGAGGCATCGTCACCGTGCCATTCTTTGCATCAATATAAGAAACGGGATACGTATCGACAAATTGTCCATCTCTGTATACAGAGACCACACTATCCTTGTTCGGAGCTAGCAACAGATTAATAGTGAACACTTGTGTCGTATTAATCGTACGGCTTCCCCATTCCTGATTTTCTCCGCGTGCATCCGTATAAGTAATACGAATCTTGCTGTTTTTACCCTCTTCCTTCGGCGCGACTGGCACATCAAATGGCAGCGTAATCGCTTCTGGCGGATAACCAGTGCTTACATAAAACGTAATTTCTGTATTTGGAGGCAAATCACTGCCAGCCTCTGACGGCCACTGCTTGGTTACTTTTCCTTTTTCCTGCTCATAGCTGAATTCCTCTTTAATCGAGCCAACCTTCAAGCCCGCCTTTTTGACCTCATTTTCTGCTTCCTTCTGTGTATGCCCGACCAGATCTGGCATTTTCACTGTAGCAGCGCCCTTGCTGACCGTCAGCACCACCTGTACCGTATCCTTATCAAAGGACTCATTCGCCGCCGGGGTCTGACTAAGGACGGTTCCTTCCGCCTTGTCACTGAACTGCTCATTCCGCTGAATCTGTGTCTCCTTAATTTGCTGGGAGGTCAACAGCTTGACAGCATCATCATAGCTCTGCCCTTTAACATCCGGCATCGGGGTAAGTGGCTTGGCAATCCCGACTTTCAGCTCAATTTCTGTTCCCTTCTTAACCACAGAATTCTCTGGATAGCTCTGATAGAAAACAATTCCAGGCGCAACCCCATCCTTATACTCACGCTTAATCGGATCCCTAATAACCAACCCGGACTTACTGATCAGCACTTTGGCCTGATCCTCGGTTTTGGTCAACACATTCGGCACTTCAACGTCAGGGACGACGAGCAAATTTTGCACATAGTACACTACGCCCCCCATGCAAAGAAGTAACACAAGCACCAGCGTTATCCATAAGATCGGCTTTTTTTTACTTTTTTTAGCCGTCTGCTTGCTCTGAGGCTTTTCAGAATTTCCAGATTGTGCAGGCACGTCGTCTCCATTGGAGGACATTCCCATTTGCTGAGGCTTAATAGCCGGAATAACCCGTGTTTGATCCTCATCGTCCAAATGTGTAAATTCCAGTTTGGATTCATTACGTCGTCCTGGCAACAGGCATGTCTCCAAATCTTTTAACATTTCATCCGCTGATTGATAACGTTCCTCCGGATTTTTGCGCATGGATTTTAAAATGACGTTTTCCACACTTTGCGGAATCAGCGGATTAATTTTGCGTGGTTCCTCAAACTCCTCTTGCAAATGCTTAAGTGCTACACTGATCGGGCTTTCCCCCAGAAAAGGGAGTTGCGCCGTCAGCATTTGGTATAAAACAATCCCAAGAGAATATAAGTCCGATTTCTCGCCGGTGACGATTCCCTTCGCATGCTCAGGTGAAAAGTAATGGACGGAGCCCACGACAGAGCCTGTCTGGGTAATCGTCGTTGACGTGACAGCTCTAGCAATCCCAAAATCGGTTACCTTAACCCGTCCGTTGCGCCCGATCAATATGTTATGCGGTTTAATGTCCCGGTGAATAATTTGATTTTGGTGAGCATGTTCCAGCGCATCACAAATTTGAGAAGCGATTCGTACCGCTTCATCCACTTGCAGCGGAGCACGTTCCTTAATGATTTCGTTCAGATTTTTGCCCTCCACGCACTCCATTACAATATAATGGATTTCATCCTCTTGGCCGACATCATAAATACTGACCACATTCGGATGGGAAAGCGAGGCCGCAGACTGCGCCTCACGCCGAAACCGGCGAATAAATTCATCATCATGAACAAATTGCTGACGCAGCACCTTGACCGCCACATTACGATTCAGCAAAATGTCTTGAGCCCTGTACACCAGCGCCATACCGCCGCCGCCGATACGCTCAATAATTTCGTATCTTCCCCCAAGCAGGTGCCCGATCATGCGTCACACCCCTTTTCACTCAACGAAACTGTGTCATCGGGCAATTCAAACAAAGCTACCGTGATGTTATCGTCGCCTCCGGCAAGCAGTGCCAGATGCAGCAGACGATCTGCTCGTTCCTCCAGAGGATTCTCGGCGGCACCTACTACTTTACTAATTTGCTCCTCTGTCACCAGATTGCTTAGCCCGTCGCTGCACAGTAACAGTACATCGCCTTTTTCCAGGGAAATGGAGTCCATATCCACCTGCACCTCGGAATCAGTACCCAGCGCCCGTGTTAACACATTGCGTCGAGGGTGGTTCTCCCGCTCTTCCTTGCTGATCTGGCCATTTTTGAATAACTCATTGACCAGCGTGTGATCTTCCGTAATCTGACGTACCGCCCCTTTAGAAATCACATAGGCACGGCTGTCCCCGATATGTCCGATAATCCCGGAGGCATCGTTAAGCAAAACGGCTACAACCGTTGTTCCCATATTATGATACTTGTCATCGTGGGCAGCCGTCTGGAAGATGACTTCATTAGCATGCAAAATAGCGTCGCTAAGCGCCGCTGTCAAAGAATGCGCGGATAACCCGCTCTCCAGCGTCACCAAATCAGCGGCAAGTGTCTCAACCGCAAGGCGGCTGGCCGTATCACCGGCCAAATGCCCCCCCATGCCATCGGCAACAATTCCAAGAATGTATCCCTGCTCCAAGTGCCTGATCCAGGCAGAATCCTCATTCACCGAACGTACACGTCCGACGTGGCTGACATGAACTGTTTTGATCAAATGGTCTCACCCCAACTCCATATGCTTTGCACGCAACTGGCCGCACGCAGCGGCGATATCATGACCCTGCTCGCGCCGGATCGTCACATTGACGCCTTTCTCGGCAAGAATGCGCTGGAAATTAAAAATATCGCTGCGCGATGTGCGCACATACTTGCGCTCAGGCACATGGTTAACTGGAATCAGGTTGACGTGGCACAGCATGTCCTTCAGCACGTCCGCCAGTTCTTCAGCATGTTCCGCCTGATCATTCACTCCACCAATCAAGGCATATTCAAACGAAATTCTCCGGGCTGTTTTAGCAAGATAGTAACGAAGCGATTCCATAACATCCTGAAAAGGATAACGCCGATTTACAGGCATCAGCTTGGAACGAAGCGCATCATTAGGCGCATGAATGGATATTGCCAGATTAATCTGGGTATCCTCGTCCGCAAATTTGTAAATATTCGGCACGATACCGCTGGTCGACACCGTGATGTGACGCTGACCAATATTCAGACCCTTTTCATGAATCATCGTACGCAAAAATGTCATGGTCGCTTCATAGTTTTCAAAAGGCTCACCCGAACCCATAATGACGATGCTGCTCACACGTTCATTCGTCTTATCCAAAATTTTCTGTGCCTGAACGACCTGCGCGGTAATTTCGCCGGCGGTCAGGTTACGTTTGAGTCCGCCAAGCGTCGAAGCGCAAAATGTACAGCCGATCCGGCAGCCCACTTGAGTCGTTACACAAATACTGTTTCCGTAATTGTGTCTCATAATAACTGTCTCGATAGCATGATCATCATGCAGACCAAACAGGAATTTTACCGTACCGTCCTTCGACTCCAGCTTTGTAATTTCATGAAGCGTCACAAAGCTGAACTGGTCCTCAAGCTTCTCTCTCAGCGACTTGGACAAATTCGTCATCTCACTGAAATCATTGACCCGCTTCACATACAGCCAATCAAAAATTTGTCCTCCGCGAAAAGCAGGCTCGCCATTACGCTTGGCCCAGTCCTGCAACTCCTCCAGAGTTAAATCATATATAAAAGGTTTCATCAATGTTTGCACCCGTTCCTTCTTCATTAAGTTCTGTTTCATTCTCACAGACAGTGTTTTTCATTCTTCCTATTTTAGCACAAATCCCTGAGGGGGTAAAAATTTTTCCTCCCAATGCAAAAACCGCCGGATGATGCCCGGCGGAATGTGGAAATGTTGGTGGTTGACTGCCTTCGGAATTCTTACGACTATTTCATCCGGCGTAAACGCGCGATATAAAATCCGTCGCTGTGAAAATGCTGTGGCAACAGCTGTATCGTGCCGCGCTGTGCATGATCCATGCCATCAGCTACGTCTGATAAGAAATGTCCCTCTGCCAGCTCATATTCGGGATGGTCACTTAAAAAACGGGTGATTTGCCCTTCATTTTCATCTGGTTCAATCGTGCATGTACTGTACACCAGAATACCGCCCGGCTTCAAAAGCCCGGCTACGCTGTCCAGCAGTTCATGCTGGAGCTGCGTGATGTCACGAACATCCTGGATAGTTTTACTCCAGCGCAAGTCAGGCTTGCGGCGGATCACTCCAAAACCGGAGCATGGCGCGTCCAGCAAGACGCGGTCAAATGATGCCGGAGCATAACGATTTTTCAGCTCAAGTGCGTCCCCGGTGACCGTTTCCACGGCATCCAGCCCTAGCCGATCTGCCTGTTCCTGGATTAGCCGATGTTTGTGAGCATGCAGATCGTTGGCGATAATCCGGCCCTGATCCTTCATTAACTCAGCCATATGAGCTGTTTTGCCGCCTGGAGCAGCGCAGCAATCCAGTACCAGCATATCCGGCTCAGGCGCAACCGCCTCGGCGACGAGCATGGAGCTTTCGTCCTGCACGGACAGCAAACCGTCTGTATACCAAGAAGTGAGCGCCATATTTCCGCCGCTGCGAACGACAATTCCGTAAGGGCTAACCCCCGATGGAACAGCATCCATCCCTTTCGCAAGCATCTCGTTCAAGAGTTGATCACGACTGGTCATTGTCGTATTCACCCGCACGCTGACCGCAGGTGGCTCATTATTAGCGCAGCAGATGGCTTCCGCAATATCCACACCGTATTGCTTAATCCAGCGCTTGACCAGCCACTGCGGATGGGAATGCTCCAATGCAATCCGTTCCTCGGCTGACAGCCCGTCCGGAATGCGCAGCTTGTCTGGCTCACGCAGCATGCTGCGCAACACGCCGTTGACCATCCCTGAAATCCCCTGGTGTCCGCGACGCTTGGCAATGGTCACTGCTTCACTAACGACTGCATGATCCGGAATCCGATCCAGATATACGATCTGATACACACTCATTCGCAGCAACGAACGTACCCAAGCCTGGAGCTTGGCCGTTCCTTTCTGAACAAACTTGTTGAGAAAATAATCCAGCGTATTCCGGCGTGCAACCGTACCATATACAAGTTCCGTGGCCAAGCCAGCGTCACTCGCGGACAAGCCCGCCTGTTGAAGCCGACGGTTCAGCTCAAGGTTGCTATATGCACCCTCCTGCTCAACTCCCGTCAGCACGTCCAACGCAACTTCCCTAGCCGTCTGGTTACGGGTCTTGCCTGCTCTTGCACCAGCGTCCCTGCCATGGCCTCCCTGACGGGAGTGACCGCCGCTCACCCGAGCACCGTGCCCAGCTTCATCTGACCGCCACGAGCAAAGTTCCCGGCTTCCATAACCTTCTTGCCTGCCGGCTGCACCTGTGTCAGCCAGAGCGTGCCCTTGCCCGTCTGCACCTCAATACCATGTGCAGTCAATTGCAGAACTGTCCCGGGTGCTGGAGCATTTGCACCAGCCGCTTCAATATGGATGGAAGGCTGCTCAGCCGCCCATATTTTAAAAACATTTTCTTCCCACAGCGTAAATGCACCTGAAAACGGAACCAGCCCGCGAATCCGGTTGTATATTTGTTGCGCACTGTCATTCCACGGAATACGCTCATCGTCGCGGTTCAGGTTCGGAGCATAGGTTGCCTCAGCATCGTTTTGCGGCGTACGACCCGATTGCCCTGCCAGCAGCTTGGGCAGCTCATCCTGTAAAAGCTTCGACCCAGCTATGCTCAGCTTCTCAAAAATCGTACCGGATGTATCCTCCGGTTCAATAGCAACCTCTACCCGGGATATCATATCGCCGGTATCCAGTCCTTCCGCCATATACATCAGTGTCACGCCCGTAACGGTTTCGCCGTTAATAATGGCACGCTGGATTGGCGCCCCTCCCCGATAACGGGGAAGCAGCGAACCATGTACATTAAGACAGCCGAAACGGGGCAAGTCCAATACGGATTTAGGCAAAATCTGCCCATAAGCCGCTGTCACGATCAGATCCGGACGCAGCTCCGCCACCTGAGCCACCGCATCCGGCTGGCGTAAGCGGGTTGGTTGAAGCACGGGCAACCCGCGCTTCTCCGCCGCTTCCTTGACTGGTGTAGGCGTTAATATTTTTTTCCGTCCCTGCGGCTTATCCGGCTGCGTAATGACACCTACTATATTATAGCCATTGTCCAGCAGCATGTTTAACGAAGGCACAGCGAAATCGGGCGTGCCCATAAAGACGATACGAATGTCCTGACTCATCGAACCTCACTCTCCTGTCTGACGGTTCGGTCCTGGCTGTTCCGGAGCAACCTCATATACTTTTTCCGCAATATCCGTAAATAAAACTCCGTTCAAATGGTCAATTTCATGTTGAAAAGCACGAGAAAGCAATCCTGTCGCTGTAACCGTAATCGCCTTACCCTCACGGTCCAGCCCCTTGACGGTAACCTTCTCGGCACGACGTACATCCCCATTTAACCCAGGAATACTCAAGCAGCCCTCAGCACCAAATTGCTCGCCTTCTTCGGACACAATTTCAGGGTTAATCATTTTAATTAAACCATGCTCATCCCCGGCATCCACAACGATTAGACGCTTCAAAATACCTACTTGTGGAGCAGCAAGGCCCACTCCCTCAGCTTCATACATGGTATCTGCCATATCGTCGAGCAGCTTTTGCACGTTAGGCGTAATTTTAGTAACTTCCTTTGCTACTTTGTGCAGTACATCATCCGGTTCCAACACTATAATTCTAATTGACATGACAATAGAACACCTTCCTCTTTATCCTTCATTTGAGCTTCGTCGTATTCACAACAAGCGCGACTGCTACATTATCCTATGTACGGACGGCTTGTCCGCATTAACTGTACCGAAAACTTTTGCGCATACGCTACATAAGCATTTGCGGATCGACATCCAGACTGACCAGCAGCTTTTGGGCCTGTGCGGATTCCGCCATTTCATCAGCTACCTGCTGGGCCAGACCAATTGCGTCTATATTTCCACGCCATTTTATCATACATTGAAATCGGTATCTATTCTTGATTCTCGAAATCGGTGAAGCCACGGGTCCCAAAATGTCAAGCACATCCGATGTAAGCCGGTCCATATTGCCCAACCAGCCCCTTTGTTTTGCCCTCCCCTGTAGAGTAGCTGAATAGTTCTCAGCCAATCGAACCAGTACCGGGAGCTGTTCATGAGAAAAAGTCACCAAAATGAGACGGCAATACGGTGGATAATGTAGATTACGGCGGTGTTTTAACTCTTCCCTGACAAAAGAACCGTAGTCGTGCCGACTCGCGTGAATAACCGAATAATGCTCCGGCGTATAGGTTTGCACGAACACTTCCCCAGGCAATTGATGCCTCCCGGCGCGTCCAGCTACCTGTGTTAACAACTGAAATGTCTTTTCAGCAGCCCGAAAATCCGGTAAATTAAGCGCCGAATCCGCAGTGATCACACCTACCAGCGTTACATCCGGAAAGTCCAGCCCTTTGGCAACCATTTGGGTGCCGAGCAGTACATCCGCTTTTTTATCACGAAATTGCTTGAGCAGCTTTTCATGGGCATTTTTCTCCGTCGTTGTATCGACGTCCATCCTCACGACACGTATACCGGGAAACAGCTTTGCCAGTTCCTCTTCCACTCGCTGAGTACCTGTGCCAAAGTAGCGAATATGCTCACTACCGCATTCCGGGCAAACCTGAGGCACGGACTCAGAATAACCGCAGTAATGGCAACGTAAATTGTTTGACCGCTGATGATATGTGAGCGAAATATCACAATGCGGGCAACCCGCCACATAACCGCAGCTACGGCACATGACGAACGTGGAATGTCCGCGCCGATTCAGCAGCAATACGGTCTGTTCCTTGCGCTCCAGCCGCTCTGCGATTCCGTTATGCAATGCGCGGCTGAACATGGAACGGTTACCAGCACGTAGTTCCTCGCGCATATCCATGATATGCACCTCGGGTAATGAGTTCCCTAGTGCGCGAGTCTGCATTTCAAGCAGCAACGGCGCAAACTCGTCATTGCTTTGCGAGCGGGCCGCGTAATAGCTCTCCAGCGACGGCGTAGCCGAGCCAAGAATAACCACAGCCCTATGCTGATGGGCTCTGCGTACAGCCACGTCACGCGCGTGGTATTTGGGTGTCTCTTCCTGCTTATAGGAGGTTTCATGCTCCTCATCCATAATAATAAGGCCAAGTTCACGAAAAGGCGCAAATACAGCCGAACGGGCGCCAATCGCCACCTTCACACGGCCTTCGCGTATTTTGCGCCACTCGTCGTAACGTTCGCCTCCGGACAGTCTGCTGTGCATCACCGCGACCTGATCACCAAAGCGACCTTTAAAACGCTCTACCATTTGCGGTGTTAACGATATTTCCGGAACAAGCACAATCGCCTGACGATTCTGCTCAATACAGCGTTGAATCGTCTGTAGATAAATTTCCGTTTTACCACTGCCCGTAACTCCATGCAGCAAATAAGCTCCTTGCTCACGCGTATCCAGCTGCCGGATGATCCGTTCATACACATATTGCTGCTCTTCGGTGAGCGGCAACGGCTTCGTAGGCTTGAAGTTTCTACCCCGATAAGGGTCGCGGAACACCTCTACATCCTCAAGCACCGCATAGCCCTTATCCTCCAGCGCCTTGACCGTTGCGGCTGATACACTGAGCGAGGTCATAACTTCCTTCAGCGGCAGGGGCAGAAACTCGCTACGTTCCAGCAAAAAAGCAAGTACCTCCCGCTGACGCTGCGCTTTGGCGGAAAACTGTTCCAGCGCCGCTGATGCCTCTTCTATGCCGATAGCCAAATCCACGGCCTTCATGGTCTTCTTGCCAAGCTTGTCCTTAATAACCTGACTCTCCTGAAGCACCCCCCGGCGCAACAGCGATTTAATAATCTCTGCTTCTTCGGGGAAACGGCGGCTTAGCTGCTGAAGCGGGACTTGCTCCTTCTCCTGAATAAAGCTGACAATCTGGCGTTCAGCCGGGTCACTCATACCATCGTCGGTCAGAAGAGCCCATTCGGGTTCTCCCCTCATATCCGGCCGCATGGCTCGATGTGTATCTGCATCTGAACTGTAATTCAAAACGTCAGCAGCAGGCAGATGATCTGTGAACTCATGCTGCTCAGCGATAGAAATATAACGTTCGGCCTTGCCCTTTAACGCTGTAGGAATCATCACTTGCAGCGCCATAATTTGATTACAGGCATAGCGTTCGCTTATCCATTTACCCAGTTCTACCAGATCCGGAGACAGGGGCGGTACCAAATCCAGCAGCTCCTGTATCGCCCTCATCCGATATTTCGGCGGCTCCTCGGCCGGTACTACCGAAATGACAAAAGCCTGCACCGTCCGTTTGCCGAACGGCACTGCAACCCGGCTACCCGGCTCAATCCATGGCCGCATCGACTCAGGAATCAGATAATCGAAAGTACGATCCGTATCCTTGGCGGGCACATCTACAATAACTTTGGCAACTAAATTGCCTATTTCCATTAATGCAACACCCCACCCATACGTCCAGCCGCTATCGTAAGGAGCTTACGCGCTACTTCTTCCTTTGACTGCATAGGAATACGTTCTACCATTCCGCCACGGTCATAAATGTGTACAGCGTTCGTATCGACGCCAAAGCCTGCACCGTCAGCGGTCACGTCGTTAGCTGCGAGAAGATCACAATTTTTTCGCTCCAGCTTATCCATGGCATACGTCTCCAGGTTCCCAGTTTCCGCAGCAAAGCCGATTAAAAATTGATGCTTCTTGCTCCGTCCAAGTGATTCCAGAATATCAACATTCTTCACTAACTCCAGCGTAAATGTACTATCCTTCTTCTTGATCTTGGTCAGTGCCACCTCACGCGGTCGATAGTCTGCAACCGCAGCAGCCATCACGACCAAATCGCTCTCTTCCCACTGTCTGAGCACAACGCTATACATGTCGTCAGCGGACTGAACTTTTTCAATCGAAATGCCCACAGGAGGCTCCGCGCTTGTATTAGCAGCAATCAAATGCACATCAGCACCCAACTCCTGAGCCACTTTTGCGATGGCAAAGCCCATTTTACCGGAAGAATCATTCGTTATATAACGTACCGGATCAATCCTCTCGATCGTGCCCCCAGCAGTTACAATCACTTTCTTGCCTGACAGCAGCCGTTCATCACCATTCAGCAGCGAACCTTGCGATTGTCCACCCGAATCCACAGCTTCTCCGCCAAACCAACGTGGCTCCTGTTTGTTGGTGACTCCCTTACTTTCCTGCTCTTGCTGTTCAAAATATCGTTCTACCGTTTGTACGATGGTTTCAGGCTCTTCCAGCCGCCCTTTGCCAACATAACCACAAGCCAGCAATCCTTCACCCGGTTCAATCATCATGACACCGCGGGATACGAGCGTCTCCATGTTTTGCATTACTGCGGGATGAGTATACATATGCACGTTCATAGCTGGTGCTACCATGACAGGTGCTGTCGTAGCCAGCAAAGTTGTGGACAGCATATCATCAGCGAGTCCATTCGCCATTTTCCCGATGATATTCGCGGTTGCAGGAGCAACCAGCACCAGATCTGCCTTGTCCGCCAGATGAATATGGGATACGACGGAAGGTTCTCTTTCATCAAACGTGTCACTGTATACCGGATTACGAGAGAGCGACTGAAGCGTAAGCTCGGTAATAAACTCCTTCGCGGATGCCGTCATAATGACATGAACCTCGGCTCCCTTTTGCGTTAGCTTACTACACAGCGCAGCCCCTTTATAAGCGGCAATTCCGCCGGTAATACCAAGAATAATAACTTTCCCCTTCAACATCGTTAACTCCCCCTGACCGAAAAAAATAACAACCTTGCGGTTGTCAAAGAAATTGGCATTGCGCCCGGTTATAATAATTGTCTATAATTCTTATTCGTCTTCGCCACTTTCAAGACGCAAATGATCCGCGTAGATCTCTTCCAACGCCACTCCAACTTGCTTGTGGGATTTAGGATTCTTGAGAGTCGTCTTCTCACCCTCGCGCAACTGTCTGGCACGGCGTGAAGCCGCTACAACCAACGAATACTTACTATCTGCCTTTTTCATCATTTCATCAATGGAAGGATACAGCACGAATAGACACCTCTTCATGTAGTTTTGGGACTATACAAGCTGAATTCCAGTGTACATTTCCGAGTTCAGCTTGTATAGTAATTTTCTCTTTAAGTACGCTTGGCATATATAGTCCTCGTTTATGGATGGACCTTACAATGTTCGGCGATAATAATGGATTCTATTCGTTTACAAGCGAAATCAATCTCATCATTGACAACCGCATAATCATAGTGACGCAACAGATTCATTTCATCCACAGCTACCGACATGCGGTGATCAATGGTTGCCTGAGTTTCTGTACCCCGTCCCCGAATCCGGTCCTTCAATTCATCCAGCGAAGGCGGAAGCAGGAAAATGAAAATGCCATCAGGAAATTTCTCCTTCACTTTGAGCGCTCCCTGAACCTCAATCTCCAGAAAAATATCTTTTCCCTGCGCAAGCGTCTGATCTACAAAATCACGTGGGGTGCCGTAATAGTTACCTACGTACTCTGCATGCTCCAGCAGCTCATCCCGTTCAATCATGTCCAAAAACTGTTCACGCGACTTAAAAAAGTAGTTAACTCCGTCCTGCTCACCCATGCGAGGCGTACGGGTTGTCGCGGAAACCGAGTATGTCAATTCCGGCAGTTTTTCACGCAGTGCGTTACCTACTGTTCCTTTGCCAACACCCGAAGGTCCAGATAATACAAATAATAATCCCTTAGCCATAGTACACTCCATTTTTATTCGTCATTGTCATCATCTTTGGTGGATAGTCGATGAGCGACCGTTTCCGGCTGCACCGCAGACAAGATCACATGATCACTGTCCGTTATAATAACAGCTCGTGTCCGGCGGCCATAGGTAGCGTCAATCAACATATGACGGTCCCTAGCTTCTTGTATAATCCGCTTGATCGGAGCAGACTCCGGACTGACGATGGAGATAATTCGGTTGGCCGACACGATATTGCCGAAGCCAATATTGATCAATTTGATTGCCATATTCAGGTCTTTCCCCCTATACATGTGACTATTGCAGCCGTGCCGCTACCAGGTAGCTACTCGATGTTTGCAGCCTGCTCACGAATTTTTTCCAGCTCTGCCTTCATCTCGACGACTAAATTAACTAAAGCAAGATGATTGGCCTTGGAGCCGATCGTGTTGACTTCCCTGTTCATTTCCTGGATTAAAAAATCTAATTTGCGACCGGCTGGCTCGTCCGACAGCAGCAATCCCCTGCATTGCCCAAAGTGACTTTGAAGCCGGGTAAGCTCCTCATCAATACTGCTGCGATCCGCGAATAAAGCAATCTCCATTCCGAACTTATGCTCATCAAGCGTAAATGAACCATCCTGAAGCTCAGTAAGTCTGTGTTTTAGCCTGTTGCGGTAGTCGCTCACAACATGAGGAGCCAGCACAGTCATTTCATGATGCAGGGACTCCAAACGCGAAATACGGGATTCCACATCCTGCGCCAAATGCCCGCCTTCTCGTCTTCTCATGTCCAGCAGTCCCTGCAATGCTTCATTCAGAGCTTGCTGAAGCTGCTCTCCCCAGCCCTCTTCGTCTCCATTGCAAGCCTCACCAGGCTCACCCAGAACGTCAGGCAGTGAAAGAATGTCGCTTATACCCAACGTTCCCTTCACGCCGTACCGATCCGCCAGCTGCTCCGCTGCATGCAAATAAGCCTGCACTACAGTGTCATTCAACCGTGCGGCGGGTATCTGTTCTTCATCACGTTCCATGTGAATAAAGACGTCGACACGGCCGCGCTTGATTTGCTGTTGAACCGTTCTTCTCAAGCCATCTTCATAACGAGTCCATTCGCGCGGAATCCTCATCATCACTTCGCAATAGCGGTGATTCACCGATTTCAGCTCCAAGCGCACTTTATAGCCTTCATAATGAAGGATGGCTTGACCGTATCCGGTCATACTCAATGACATCGGCATCACATCCATTATACTATTGTAATTGATTATTATAGTCGAAACAAGGGGGCCTGCACGCGGCCGGATTTTTGCCATACATAAGAAGTCAGCTCCGCCGTCATTTCGTAGAACATAAATGGAGTCATTAAATAGATACCGTTAAAATGCTCCATCGCCGTATCAAGCAGCTCCTTGGCAATGGTTACGCCCATCGCGCGGCCTTCTGCCCCCTCCAGACCAGACATACGTGCACGAACCTCGTCCGACAACTGAATGCCAGGTACCTCGTTGTGCAAGTACTCCGCATTGCGCCCGCTGGCCAACGGCATAATACCGATAAAAATCGGCACCTCCAAATGACGAGTCTGTTCCGCCATAGCTATAATCAGTTCGCGGTCGTAAACAGGCTGGGTCATAATGTAATCCGCACCGGAAGCAATTTTCTTCTCCAGCCGCTGCACAGCTTTACCCAAATGCTTGACATTGGGATTAAAGGCGGCACCCACCACAAAATTAGCTTTTTGCTTGAGTGGCTTTCCAGAAAAAGCGATACCGTCATTCAACTGCTTGATCATACGTATAATTTCAAAAGAAGTCATATCATACACCGAGCTGGCACCCGGCAAATCACCAAACCGCGCCGGATCTCCCGTAACGGCCAATACATGATCAATGCCTAGCGCATCAAAGCCCATCATATGGGACTGGGTACCAATCAGGTTACGGTCACGGCAGGCAATATGAATTAAGGGGCGCAAGCCCGTTTCAAGGCTCACCAGATGTCCAAGCGCCATATTACTCATGCGAGTAACTGCAAGTGAATTGTCTGCCAGCGTAAGCGCATCGGCCCCTGACGCTTTCAACGCCTGTGCCCCTTGCATGAACCGCGTAATGTCCAGATCGCGTGGAGGATCAAGCTCTACAATCACTGTATGCCGTTCCTTGACCAATTCCACAATGTTGGGTTCGCTGGCGTTTCTACCGTTGCCCCGTCCACCTTCACGTGCAAACTGTTCTGGCTCAGCCACAATGACTGGCGCATCTGTCCGTATCTCTCTCGGAGCCAGCGGAGGAGGCTGCAAACCATTCAAAGCTTTAGAAATCGCTGCGATATGCTCTGGTGTGGTGCCGCAGCAGCCACCGATGATTCTCGTACCCAGCTCTACGAAGGAAGCAGCGCATTCCCCAAAATATTCAGGCGACGCACCGTACACATAGTGACCATCCACATAATCCGCGAGACCCGCATTAGGATATACCGACAGCGGCACAGACAGCGGACCGTCCAGCTGCTCCATCACACTCATAATCCCCTGTGGGCCAGAGTGGCAGTTAAATCCGAGGATATCCGCCCCTTCATTTCGCAGCATCGTAAAAGCCTCCGCCACCGAAAATCCATCCTGTGTACGCCCTACCTGATCGACCGCAAACTGACAAATCACCGGGATATTACTATATTTACGTACACCTCGAAGGGCAATGCGCACTTCATCCAGCGAATAGAACGTTTCGCACAAAATGCCGTCCACCCCTTCAGAGAGAAGTGCATCAATCTGCTGATCATAGTTACGTGCCAGCTCTACCTTTGATATATTAAGCCGTTTGCCACCGCATATGGAGCCAACCGCACCCACCACATAATGCTCCGGGCCAGCCGCTGCTCTGGCAATTCTCACCCCGGCACGGTTAATTTCTTCCACCTTGGATTCCAGTCCGAATCGGGCCAGCTTATAATCGTTTGCAGAAAACGTATTGGTCTCCAGCAATCGTGCTCCCGCTTGTACATATTGACGATGCACATCTGATATGACGTCAGGCGACGTGATATTCAGCTCTTCGTAAGACGTATTTACCGGAAATCCAAGCTGATATAAAAAGGTTCCCATTGCGCCGTCTCCGACAATAATTTCACGATCCAGCACAGTACGCAAATCCGGTTTCATGTCCTCTTCTCCACCCCGCTCTTTATTTTCATACTAATGTAACATAAAGAGACTGCAAACATAAGCCAAAAACAAAAAAAGCCGCCCCACTCCCCATTATTATGCGATCAGGAGCGAAGCAACTTGACTCATCATTGCTATTTTCTATTACCTTTATTGCAATTTCCCATCAGCAGAATGAAGAGAAAATGCGTAAAAAGTTCCTTTTTTATTCATTTCACCCACAATAGAGGGCGTCCCCTTTTGTTTTTTGGAAAATGTATATGCATTCCCTTGGATTTCAACATTATAATCGGATAAGTTAATGTTAAATAACAGTTGGACCTTGGGCTTGGCCAGCTTCAAAGCTTCAGAGGCCGTATATTTAGGGCTGGTAAACGACTTTTTGAAATCCGCGTCATCGTTCCAGTCCACCCCAAAGGTTGATACAGCCAGCACTTTGCCGGTTACTGCGCCAATTTTGACCTCACTCGCCTCGTTTGCATCCTCAAACGACCAATAAGAAAGCCCCTTTGCCTCGTCCTTGTAACGTGAAGCATGCTGCACCGTGATACGCTGTCCGCTAACGCGCTTGAAGCTGTTCGCTGCACGGTTTAGCAACACAGGGTCCACCTGCTTCAGCGGGTAGTCGGCATTAATAGTGATGCTGTTGCCGCGATCCACATCAACGTACAACGAGGAAGCCTTTTCCCCTGCACCCCAGAATACCCAATAATTCGAAGGCTTGTTAGACTGGTAAGGGGATTTGACCCGCCAGAATGCCTCAAATTGCATAGGACGCTTGCTGTCAAACGCTTTGGCGCTGTTCAGCACTTTAGTTTTGAGTGGCGCATCCATCGCTTTTGCCAAGCTGCTTATTTTATATCGAACGGTTGTAGAACCCACTCTGTTTTTTTCCTTATTATATTCCGTCTGAAACGTAGCTGTTCCATCCTCTAGTTCGCCCTCGACAATCCAGGTTTTACCCATATCCGTCACATCGTCAAATTGAAACGGCGTCTTCGTACCGATGAGTTCTTGTACTGCCTTTTCCAAACGATTCACGACAGTAGGGGTTAGTGAGCCGACCTGCTTATCAGTCGTTTTTTCCGCAGTAGCAGGAACCGTCGCGGCCTGAGCCGGAAGCGCGGCGACTACAAATATAAGAGCTGCAAACGCTGAAATCCAACGAAATTTCCGCACCATGAACGGCCTCCTTATCGTTTTCTCATTTTCTATATTATACATGGTTCAGACGTCAAAAAAAGACAGAATGTTGCTTCATGCTCCGCATTTCCTTCATTTTATACAAAAAAAGGCGAAAAAAAGAAGACCCGCTGAGGTCTTCATCACACTTATCTCAAACTTCCTCTATCACATGCTGTATTCGCCTATTTCAGGACAAACGACCATCGTACACAATCTCAGCCGGCCCCGTCATATATACATGATTGTCATTCTCGTTCCATTCGATATCCAGATCGCCGCCCTTCAGGCTGACCATCGCGCGGCGGTCGCTGTATCCGTTCAATACAGACGCCACAAGCGTAGCACAGGCTCCGGTTCCACATGCCAACGTAGGCCCGGCTCCCCGCTCCCATACTCTCATGTCAATGTGGTCCCGGCTTCGTACCGTAGCGAACTCGACATTTGTTTTTCTAGGGAACAGCGGGTGGCATTCCAGCTTCGGCCCCCAGGCTTCCAGATCAAAGCCAGGTGCATCCTCAACATAAATGACACAGTGCGGATTGCCCATGGATACAGCTGTAAAACGAAAGCCGCTGCCTCCAGCTTCGATGGACTGGTTGATGACACTAGCCAGATCCAGCGTTGTTGGGATTTTCAAACCCTCCAGAATCGGTTCTCCCATATCCACCTTCACTTGACGTACAAGTCCGTCCACTACGGTCAATTCAACCTGCTGCACACCTGCACCCAGCGTCTCAATCGTAATCTGCTCACGACTGATATGCTTGCGGTCATACACATATTTGGCTGCACAACGGATGGCATTTCCGCATTGCTCCGCCTCCGAGCCGTCTGAGTTGATGATGCGCATGCAGAAATCGGCTTTTTCAGATGGCAATATGTATACCAGACCGTCAGCGCCGACACCAAAATGTCGGTCACACAGCCGAACAGCCAATTCCGAAGCGTCAGGCGGCAATTCCTGATACCCAAACCAAACGATAAAATCATTACCCAATCCGTGCATTTTTGTGAATTCCATAGCTTCCCCCCGCCGTTGCTGCTAATCTCATGCTCCTTATGAAGCTTCGGTTCCATGATAGCATACGGGGCACAAAGGGAAAAGTGATGCAAGTATGTCTGTCCCGAGCAGGAAGTTTACGCTGAAAATTTCGTGCGTCCCGGAGCAAAGCGCGTATGTCCGCCACGACGACGGTTGCGTCTACCGCCCCATACGCTTCCCGCCCCCATCAGGAAGGTCGGAATACCGGCAGCGACAATGGAAAGCGCCCATTCGCGGAAGCCGAGTGGTACCGTTTTGAAAATAGGTTGCAGTACAGGTACGTACATAACCACTAGCATCAGTACTACCGAGGACAGTACGGCAAGTACGAGGTAGCTATTTTGAAACGGATTACGATGGAAAATAGAACGGGAGCTGCGGCAATCGAACACATGAATGAGCTGTGCCAGTACCAATGTGGCGAAGGCAACTGATTGTGCCTTGACCAGTTGTGCTGCGTCATCAGGCGCAATACGCAGCGTCAGCCAGAAAGCCGCAAGCGTACATAAGCCGATCAGTAGGCCACGACTAATGATTTTCCAGCCGAGACGACGGGCAAAAATATTTTCCTTCGCGCCGCGTGGCTTGTGCTCCATGAGATCCTTTTCCGGCTGATCCACACCCAGAGCCATCGCGGGAAGCCCGTCAGTTACCAGGTTCACCCATAAAATCTGAATCGGAAGCAACGGCAATGGCAGACCGGCCATCATCGCGAAAAACATCGTCAAAATTTCACCGACATTGGAGGCAAGCAGATAACGGATAAATTTACGAATATTTTCGTAAATATTTCGCCCTTCCTCAATCGCTGCTACAATCGTCGAGAAATTATCGTCGCTGAGCACGAGCGCAGCCGCTTCCTTGGTCACATCCGTTCCTGTGATGCCCATCGCAATACCGATATCCGACGCCTTGATCGCTGGCGCGTCATTCACGCCATCTCCAGTCATGGCTACCACATGCCCGCGTCTTTGCAGCGATTTAACAATCCGCAGCTTATGCTCCGGGGATACCCGCGCATATACGGAGACCATGTCTACTGCTTTGTCCAGCGCCGCATCATCCATCACAGATAGCTGCTGTCCGGTCAGCACATGCGAGCCGCGCTGAAAAATGCCTAACTGCTGCGCAATGGCCTCGGCTGTGGTACCGTGATCTCCCGTAATCATCACGGTGCGGATGCCAGCGCGGCGGCACTTGCTAATAGCTTCGCGGGCCTCGCGGCGTGGCGGATCAATCATACCCGTAAGGCCGATGAAGATGAGCTGATTCTCAGCCTCTTCCACCGAGACGACACGCTCATGCGAGCGGATATCCCGGTAAGCGACACTCAGTACACGGAGTGCCTCCGAGGCCATTCCTTCGTTGGCTGCCAGCACCTTTTGGCGCAGCGTACCCGTCAGTGGAACGACATTTCCTTCCCATAAAATGTAGGAGCATTGACCTAACAACACATCCGGTGCGCCTTTGGCAAAGACGATATGCCCTCCCTGATGCCGTACAAGTACAGACATCCGTTTCCGCTCCGAGTCAAAAGGAAATTCGCGTTCTCGTGTATACAGCTCATACAGCCCTTGACGCGTAACCCCGCCCTTGGCGGCTAACGTGACAAGCGCCCCCTCCGTCGGGTCGCCTTTCAGCTCCCAAACAGCAGTCTGCGTCGCCTCCTTGGCTTTCTTTTTCGAACGCAGCTCATCCATGTCGGCTTGAACAATTTCTGCATTGTTGCACAGCACGCTGGCTTGCAGCAGTCTGCGAAGTGATTGTCCATTTTTGAGATCCGCAGGAGTATCCCTGTCCATAATATGTCCGTGCGGGTCATAGCCCTCTCCCGTTACTCCCCAGAAGCGACCGTCCACCCAAAGCTTGGTGACCGTCATTTTGTTCTGGGTCAGCGTACCTGTTTTGTCAGAGCAAATGACAGACGCACATCCGAGCGTTTCAACCGAAGGCAGTTTTCGCACAATCGCCTTGCGTTTGATCATACGCTGCACGCCCAAGGCGAGCGCAATCGTCACAATGGCAGGCAAGCCTTCCGGTATAGCTGCTACAGCCAAGCTCACCCCGGCCAGGAACATACTCATCGCTGGCTGTCCATGCAGGATACCTGCTACGACGACAAGCACTGTTAACGCCAGTGCTACGATGATCAGAATTTTGCCCAGTTGGTCCAGTCTGTGCTGTAATGGGGTTTCCTGAGACTCCGTATTTTGGATCAAGTCTGCGATTTTGCCCATTTCTGTGTTCATGCCTGTACGAATAACAACTCCCTGAGCTGTACCTCTGGTCACCATGGTGCCCATAAAGCCGATGTTCTTTTGATCTCCCAGCGGTACCTCGGCAGCATGAATAGGACGGCAATGCTTGCTCACTGGAACCGATTCGCCAGTCAGGGCGGATTCCTCCACATTGCAGCCATTCGTGCTCAGCCATCTTATATCTGCGGGAATACGATCGCCGCTTTCCAATAGCACGATATCACCCGGTACCAGCTCTCTGGCCTGAATCTGAATCCGTTTGCCTGCCCGCAGTACTTTAGCGGTCGGAGCGGACAGCTGCTTCAAAGCTCGAAGCGAACGTTCCGCTCTAAACTCCTGCACAAAACCAAGAATTCCATTCAGCACAACAATAGCAATAATGGTGATCGCATCCAGATATTCGCCAAGCAGGCCGGATATCAGTGTGGCTCCCATCAGTACGAGCATCATAAAATCCTTGAACTGGTTTAGCAGCAGCAGGATCGGCGAGACACGCTTCCCCTCGCTCAGCTCATTCCATCCTGACCTTTCTCTTCTTTCCGCAAGCTGTTCCTCCGAAAGACCCTGCTTCGGGTCAACTTCCAGGCTTGTTGAAAGCTGTTCATTGCTTAATTGGTGCCAGTGTGCTTGTTCCATTCTCCCCAATTCCCTCCCGGTCAGATAGTCCGTTTCCGTCGGTAGTGCGTAGGATGGCTGCCCGTAATTGCGTTTTTGTGCCACGAATGCTGATAAGCTGGACAGACTTTCTAGATTCAATCTATTCGGACAGGACCTGAAATATCACAATGCCGCTTAAGTTTTGTCCCAAAGTTATGTATCATAGAAGGAAGGCAAAAATATTTGCTTCAAAGGAGAACAGACATTATGGCATTGGACGGAATCGTAACCCGCGCTATCGTACACGGGCTGCAAGGCATCCGGGGTGGGCGCATCAATAAAATACATCAGCCGAACGATCACGATATCTTACTGAATCTGCGTGCTCAAGGTGGGAGCGTCAAGCTGCTGCTGTCGGCCAACCCGACATTCCCGCGTGTACATTTTACAGAACAAAGCTTTCTCAATCCGACGGAGGCCCCTATGTTCTGTATGCTGCTTCGCAAGTATTGCGAAGGTGGTATCATCGAGAAAATTACCCAGGTGGGTATGGAGCGTATTATTCACATGGATGTGCGTCAGCGCGATGAGCTGGGGGATATTTCACTCAAGCGAATTATCATTGAGCTGATGGGCAGACACAGCAACATTATTTTGCTTGACCCGGAAACAGGCGTTATGCTGGACGGCATCCATCATGTCACACCGTCTATCAGCAGCTATCGGATCATCATGCCCGGCTTTCAATACACGGAGCCTCCTGAACAAAATAAGCTGAATCCGCTGGAAACGGAAGAAACAGCTTTTGCATCCTCATATCAGACAGCTATCGAAGCCGAAGAAGCTCCCAAACGCTGGATCGTGAACACCTTTACTGGACTGAGTCCCCTTATTGCCGAGGAGATGCTGACCCGAGTTTCCAACGAAGCACCCGCTGAGGATTATCGTCCGCTGTGGAATACCTTTACTCACATCATGGATGACGTGCGGAATCATCGTTTTCAGCCGGTATCCGGTCTGAACGCACAGGGAAAAGTGATATTTTCTGCCATTCCCCTCACGTTGATTCAAGGAGAGCGCAAAGAATACACTACGATCAGTGAGTGCATGGAGGACTTTTTCGGTGAAAAAGCAGAACGGGATACGGTCAAGCAAAAGGTCAGTGACCTGCTGCGCTTCCTGCAAAATGAACGGAGCAAAAACGTAAAAAAACTCGACCATCTGCATCAGGATTTAGCTGAGGCGGAGGACGCCGATCAATTTCGCATTTACGGGGAGCTGCTGTTCGCTTCGCTGCATGAAGTGAAAAAGGGCGACAAGGAAGTGACGCTCACTAACTTTTATGATGAAGAGCAGCGTCTGATGACCATCCCGCTGGACCCGTTGCTGGGCCCATCAGATAATGCGCAACGGTACTTCAAAAAGTACAATAAATATAAAAACAGCCTGGCTGTCATTGATGAACAACTGGAGAAAACACACGAAGAAATTCGGTATATGGACAATCTCCTACAGCAACTAGCTCATGCCTCCATGAACGACATTGAGGAAATACGTGAGGAACTGGTTCAGCAAGGCTATCTCCGAGATCGGGTCAAAAAAGGGAAGAAAAAGAAGAAAACGGACCATCCAACCCTACACGTATATACATCATCCGAAGGCATCGAGCTGCTGGTCGGCAAAAACAACTTACAGAACGAATATGTGACGAACCGACTCGCCGGGCCTAATGACACGTGGCTGCATACAAAGGATATTCCGGGGTCACACGTCGTTATTCGCGCCGAGCAATTCGGAGACACAACGCTGGAGGAAGCAGCTCAGCTCGCTGCCTATTTCAGCCAGGCCAAACAATCCAGCAGCGTGCCCGTAGACGCCACCTTGATCCGGCATGTTCGCAAGCCTAGCGGAGCCAAGCCCGGCTTTGTTATCTACGATCATCAACGTACGCTCTTTATCACACCAGACGAGGAACTGGTCAAAAAGCTGCCAAATCGCATCAAAAACGGCTGAGCCGCACTAGCACAATTTTGTAAACAAGTATGCATTCAGGAACGCCCGCCGCGAAGCACAGCATAGCGGACAAGTCCCTTGCATCCACTTAAAGCCCCTTACCTTGTGCAAAGCCACACTTCATGTGTGCAGACACAATACAAGGGGCTATTTGTGTTTCCTATCGTCATTCTGTGATACATTTTCATATATGTGCAATAGCAGCTCATCTTTGCGTAAAAGCTCTACACTCCTTACTTTTGTCCAACAGCAGCCTTTCTCAACTCCTCAACGACCTGACTCTCCACACTACGGCTGCCCAGATCACCGTGAAAAATAACGCCTTGGCGTGCACCATGAAAATCCGAGCCACCAGTCGGGATCAGCCCGTAGTGTGCCGCCATTGCGGCATATCGACTCTCAGCCGCATCGTCATGGTCTGAATGTCGCACCTCCAAGCCCGCAGGCTTCGCCTCCTCTACAATGGAGCGAACCAGCTCATCATTGCCATACAATCCAGGGTGAGCCACCACCGGTACCCCTGCTGCTTCCCGAATCCAGCTTATGGCCTCCGCAGGCTCCACTCGGGGCACAGATACATAACCGGGCGCTCCCTCTGCCAAATAACGGTCAAACGCATCCCTCATATCCTTCGCATAGCCTTTTTGCACCATCGTATCCGCCATATGCGGACGTCCAATGCTTTCATCCGGCGCCAGCGGTCTGCCCATCGTAGCTACCACCTCACCCAGTGTGATTTCCACACCCAGGCTACGCAGCCGACTTAAAATCAGATCATTGCGGGTATCCCTCGCCTGACGCAGCTTTTCCAACCGTTCCAAAAAAACCTCATTACGGTAATCCATAAAATAACCGAGTATATGAATATCCTTACCGCCTGCCCGTGTGCTAATTTCCACACCCGGCACCACTGTAATACCTAATCTCTGTCCTTCCTCAAGAGCTTCCTCCAGCCCAGCTACCGTATCATGATCCGTAATTGCAACCCCTGCCAGTCCTTTTTCCTTGGCCCAACGCACATTGTCCGCTGGTGGCTGCATTCCGTCAGATGCCTGAGTGTGAGTGTGCAAATCGTATCGTCCCGAATTCGTCTGCTCCTCCATTACGCATTCTCCTCCTCTTTCATCTCTGCAAGCTCGTCCACCGTATCCCCGGACACGTTCGTTCCCTGATCATGACGACGCAAGAATGACAGAAAGGTCACCACCGGAATCGGCAATAGCGCTGATTTCAGATGAATAGCATAAAACTCGCGTTTAAAGGTGATATCGGTAATATTTACGATTTTCAGCAATCCGAGTGCAACCTCGTGCTTCACCGAAGAAGGCGATAGCATCGTAATACCTAATCCAGCCTCAACCGCCGATTTGACCGCTCCAGTGCTGCCCATCTCCATAACGATGGAAAGTCGGGACGCATCAACACCACGGCTTTTCAGCTCATCCTCTATCACCTGCCTTGTACCTGACCCCTTTTCTCTTGCTACAAAAGGATGCTTAAACACGTCCTCCAGAACTACCTTTTTGGCCTTGGCCAGTACATGATCCGAAGGAACAATCAGCTTCAGCTCATCCTGCATAACGGGCTCCACCACGATATCCGGGTGTTGAACCGGTGCTTCAATCAGCCCTAAATTCAATTGATGCTTTAAAATATCATCCATAATTTGAGTCGTATTCATTACGTTCATTGCCATGCGTATATGAGGGTACTCCTGACCAAACGGCCCCAACATTCTCGGCACAATGTACTCGCCAATCGTAAGACTTGCGCCAATATGTAATCTCCCCTCCAGCATGTGAGTAAAAGCAGACATCGCCTCATCAGCTTCCCGAATTAGCTGCATGCTTTTTTTCGCAAAAGGCAGCAGTGTCGCTCCTGCCTCCGACAGCTCGATTTTTTTGGTAGATCGATGCAGTAGCTTCGTACCAAAATAATCTTCCAAAGACTGAATTTGCATCGTCACGGCAGGTTGCGTCATATGCAGCGCTTGCGCCGCTGCGGAGAAGCTCCCCCGCTCCGCTACCGTATAAAAAATATGCAGCTGATGAAAGTTCATACTGACAGCCCTCTCCCCTCTCTGATCTCCTTATTTTAACATAAGAAAAACATCTGTCGAAGGATTCCCAAGAAAACAGACCTAAATTAGTGGATTTTTATTATAGATTTTATAATAAAAAAAGTATGCAGCTGATTCCTGCATACTTCTAATAGATAAGGTACTGAGCGACATCCCTTCCGCCAAATCAACGTCTATTTCCGTTTGCGGGTGCTTTTCATCAGTGTCATACGCCGCGAATGGCGCAGCCAAGAATAGTATGACTTCAAATCCCGCAGTTCAATGGTCTCTGACATCCGTCCCAAAAAGGTGATCACAATCATTTTGTGGAGCGGGTTACCCGCAATATCCATTTCGCCAGGCAACTCACCAAATTCGGCCACGACGACCAGGTCACCATCAATTAAATATACATCCTCTTCATTGTGATAATAGGACTCCATCCTGTTTTGCTTCAGGCATTCCCAAAGCCAGGCGGCGATATGATTCGTTTCGGACTGTTTCTGTTCTATACGGTCTAAGTAGCGTGTTTGCGCATGATTTGTAATCACAATATCGGCGACCTTCTTGTCGCCCATCTCTACGTAGAACGGTTCGTATGTACTCCATCGCTGCATTGCCTTGTCACGCACGGGATCACTCTCCCCACCAGATAGGTCTTTATATCTACCAATATATTCATATGTTACCTCAACAGACCCGGGACTACAAGTTACAAAATTGAAGTTTATCGCTAATTTTTAAAGATTATTTTAGGTCTATCAGCATTAAGGCTATTATGCAAAAGTCCTGACTTGATAAAAAAAAGCCAGCCCATAGGCTGACTTTTTAATAAAACTTGAAAAATAACACCTTTAAAAATTATATTTCATACTCTTTTAATTTTTCCTTATCGTCGTTATACTCCGTCCTTATCTCATTTCGGAAGGAGCGTTCGACCTTGCGTACATAGGAAAGCCTGCGAATATTTTTAACGGTATCCTCTGCCCGATCCGCATTCATGTAAATGACAACATAATGCATACGCCTCGAAATATAGTGGACATTCCCGTATTTCTCCAAATTGCGGGCAGCCTTGATATCGCTTACCCAAATGATGTACCCTGTCCGCTCGGCAAACATTCGCTTCATCTCCCCTCCATTCGATATCATCCCTATGGCCTATCCGCAGGAGCACTTGCCTCCGCTACCGCAGCCACCCTTTTTCACATTCGGATCATTGCTCGGCACCTTAATGGTGTCGGACACAGAATAAGCAATCGTTTCGGACATGGCATGGAGCATATCATCCAACGCCCTTTCTGCCCGTTTGAACTCCTGAACCTCCTGAAATTGTTCAAGCTCCAGTTCAACGAGCTGCACTGCATCCTTCGCTTCATGAAAGTTTGGGTGAAAATGCCCAAAGCGTTCTGTTTCCGCGAACAGCTCCTTTTTGGCATTCAGCTTGCGCACACACGCCTGAATCGACGGATTCAATTCCACACGCTGTTTCCAATATAAATAATCCGATACCTCAAAGGACCGGTTGACCATATCGCCCAATTCATAGGCGTTAATAAGCACTTCTGCCATATTGACCGTATTCAATTCGGCTACGCTCATGAATGTTCATCTCACTTTATATAAAGTTCTACTGGTAAAGTAGACTCATTTATCATACCACATCCTTCTTTTGAGAAGAAGGAGTTTCATGCACATCCTGGCTCTTCTATGTAAAAGGAACCAGCAGACGCATGTCCGACCATTCCCCCGGCTGTAAAGTCGTGCGGGGCAACGTCTCACCGTCCATTCCGGTAGCATACCAGCCAGTCACACTCCACGGCTCACCGGGAGCCACCGCTTCTGGTATCCATTTGACCTCTTTTTCACCGATTCGCAGTCCTACCGCCGCTTGCCAGCGAATCGCCTGTTCCATGAGCTGTCGGGCGGTGGATGCATGGTAGCTTCTCCATTCTTTCGTCCATGACGCGGGTACTGCCGATTTCTCTGGAAAATAATCGGATGGGTCAGGTAGTGTTTTCTCCCGTTCATAAAAATGCAACGTTCGCCCCGTATAAACCAAACCCGCCCTTCCCTCTTGAGAAAATATCGGCCATTCCTGAGTTGAGTCTATTAACGTTTCGCCAACCAGTGGATAACGGTGAACCGGCTCGTCCACCCCCTCCAGCTCCCGGCGCGGACTTAGCCCAATCGTAGCAAGTGTCCTGCGGATTTGGGCAGCCGAACGTGCCGGAATAATAAAGTCCCTTTCACCAATCCGTTCAAGCAATCCAGCCAGTCCGGGGTGACTTGCAGCAGTGTCTGCGTCCTCTCGGGCACCACAGCGCAGAAGTGTTACCGTTGCAAACGCTGTCCGTCCCACATCCCCTGCCCACTGCTCCACTGCCATGCGTACATGGTCAGGCACGCCTGTACGGCTAAATTTGTCCAAAAGAGCAGGAATAGCTTTGGCCTCCATCCCCAGCTCAATCGCCTCTGTAACACTGTCTCGGGTGATCCGGTATACCACCATCCGATCCCCCGTTACACGTTCGCAGAAGCATTCCAGCTTCCAGCGCACATCATAAGCTACATCCGGCGGCACCAATATTTCAAAATCCGGCTGTACATAAAAGGTACCTGGCTCCTGAACCGCATCCTTCTCATCATCGGAACGAAGCATATCCAGCACTGGTACGTTCCAGCGAAAACACAGTTCTCCCGACGCGGTCAGCCCCCAATCACCCATTCCAAAGGCGGTCAGTGCGGTCAGCCATCCCTTAACCATATCTATGTATTGTCCGTTAAAGTTGAAATCAGAGACTGTATTGCACTCCAAAGGATCACTACTTTTCATATCCTCTTTACTCAGACTCTCCTTCGTAATCAGTCCCGTCTGAGTCATCCATTGGAGCAACGGCCCGATAGGTATCCAGCCTTCAGGTCCCGCATGAGTGGAGGCAACGCACAGCACATAACGAAAATGCTGCATTGACGCTTCGGCCTTACCGTACCTTTCCATGATTGTGACAAGAATATGCTTGCGCATTTGCCAAGCGGACAATTGAACCCAAGCTACCAGCCCGGCTTCCTGAATATGAAAAGAAACAGCTTCCTTCACCAGCAAGCCCAGGCTGAGCAGCAAGTCCATCACCACCACCGTTTGTACCGGATACAGCTCGGCGTGCGCATATTGAAGCCCAAGCCCAGTCAAATCTTCTGGATGAAAGGGAGTCAACTCGTTTAACTTTTGCAGCGACCGTTTATGAATGGTCCCTTTCGCTGTCAAAGGTACTCCCTGCACTGCAATACGGGACAACACATGTAGCAGCTCCGCTTCCAGTCCCGTCATCGCTTCATGCACCGTCAGCGGTTGATCTGTACCCATCGCTTTCATCGTACTTTGACTTTGCTCCAACAGCATTTCGTACAGATCCGACAGCCGATAAACCGGAATATATAACATTCGTTCGCCCCACGATTTGGTAACCGCCTCCAGCCAGCCCCGGTCGCGCAGTCCGTGCAGTGCCAGTTTCGTTTCGGCTCCGCTCAATGCTCCCCTGGTAAGCCGCAATGGCTCTTCTTCCTTCATGGGCTGTCCCGCGTATTGGATAAAGCATCGACGTAATACCAACAGCTCATCCGATGCAAGCTCCTTCCAGCCACCTTCCGTGTCCGTTACGCCCATCCTTGATCACGCCTCCCTTTTCTTTCCACCAGCTTCAGCCTCATCATTCAGGTTCCTGATAACCTCCCCCAAACTGAATCTGCGAATCGCATATTCATAGCCCTGCTCAATCAGAAACAGCTGACGGCGGGCTGCAAAATCCGTCTCCTTACTGTTTTCCGTCACCAGCGCATAAAAATAAGCCTTATTTTCACCAGACTTCGGTCGCAAAATACGGCCAAGCCGCTGTGCCTCCTCCTGACGGGAGCCAAAGCTGCCCGATACCTCTATAGCTACAGCCGCATCCGGCAAATCCACAGCAAAGTTCGCCACCTTGGACACCAGCAGGGTCCGAATTGTGCCGTTGCGGAACGCATCGAACCACCGCACCCGTTCAGCCTGGCTCATAGACCCGGTTATTAACGGCACGCTCAGCTCCTGCGCCAACATACGCAATTGATCCAAATATTGCCCAATAATAAGCGTGGGCAAGCCCTTGTGCTGCTGCATCAGGCTTCGCACCGCTTCCAGCTTGGCCGGATTTTCGGCGGCAATCCGGTACTGCTGTCTGCCTTCAGCACGCATACTACGCTCCAGAAGCGCAGCCGACATGGGAAGCCGCAGCTCCACACAATCGACCTGGGCGATCCAGCCCTGTCGCTCCAGCACCTTCCACGGCATGTCGTACCGTTTAGGTCCGATCAAGGAGAACACATCCCGCTCACACCCGTCCTCCCGAACCAGCGTCGCGGTCAATCCCAAACGACGGGTGGCCTGGATATCCGCCGTTGCTCGAAATACCGGCGCGGGCAGCAAATGCACCTCATCATATACAATTAGCCCCCATTTGCGCTCGCTCAGCAGCTTCATATGCTCAAATTCTCCATCTTTAGTACGTCGATGTGTTAAAATCTGATAGGTTGCCGCCGTAATCGGACGAACTTCCTTTTTCTGTCCACTGTATTCTCCAATGGAATCAACTGGAATATCCGTCTTCAGCTTCAATTCCTCAATCCATTGTCGAACAGATGTGGTATTAGAGGTTAAAATAAGCACCTCGCACTGGAGCCGCTCCATCACCGCCATACCAATCACGGTTTTTCCCGCTCCACACGGAAGCACAAGCACACCGCTGCCACCCAGACCGTCAGCCCCTTCAAACGCCTCGGCTGCCTCCGCTTGATAATCACGAAGCTTCATCTCCGTTTGTCCCTGACCTAGAGAAAAACGAAGCTGATTCCCCTCAAGATAGCCTGCCGTATCCATGACCGGGAATCCAAGTCGTGTCAGTTCCTGCTTGAGCAGGCCCCGATTTTCTGGCGGAACCGACACGGTCACTTCACTGTCACGAAGCAAACCAAGCTGCTCAAGATCGTGCTTGAGCAGCAGTTCATCCAGTAAAGCCGGGCTGTCCGCTGTCAATATCAAGCGTTCAGCTGCTGTACAGCTATGAGCTGTATCCAGCTCCATGCCTATAGTTGTATCCTGCTCAATACTGTTCAGATCAGCAGTATGTATGCTGTAACGGCCCTTTTCTTCCACTTTCGCCCGTGACAGCGTAAGCGTCCCGTAACGGGCGACGAGCTGTTCAATATCCTTTAACAATTCACGGGGAATTTCCCAACGGGACATGGATTGTAGACTATGTTGAACATCGGCGGCACTCCACCCAAGGGCGGCCGCATTCCACAGGGACAAGGGAGTGATGTGATATGTATGAAAAGCGGATGGGCTTTTAACCAGCTCCGCATAGACCTGCAACTGTGAACGTGCATGCTCTGAAGCGGGCAGGCCGGTTTCCAGCAAAACGGTAAAATCGCGTTGTACAATACAAGGGTGATCCGGATTCATAATTACCTCCTGTCAATCTATAGCACATCATCTTAAGTTCTATTTATAACAAACAGTTTGTCCGTTTATTCGCAGATCAACCAGAATAACAAGAAGTCCAACCCATATACGGGTTGAACTCCTTGTCATCCAGGCCTATCCTTGCTTTTTTACCTAGTGAACCTGCTCGGAAATATGGCTAAGCGCCTCTCCAGCGTTGTCTGCAAAAATATTACGTACAGCCAGATCGCCAATCGAAACAATCCCGATCAAACGATCCCCCTCCGTTACCGGCAGACGGCGGATTTGCTGCTCCGCCATCAGCTCGGCTGCCTGATCCACCGACATGTCGGCTTGAGCTGTACGGATGCCTGTTGTCATCACTGTGTCGACCGAACTAGAGCCGGAATGCTTAGCCGCATAACCGCGAACGACAAGGTCACGGTCCGTTACCACACCGATGAGCTTGTCACTGCCTTCACTCTCCACAACCGGGATAAAACCGGTGTCGTTGTCCTTCATTTTGAGCGCAATTTCATAAATATTGTCTTGCGGGGTAACCGTTACACATTTTTCAGTCATAACTTCCTGAACCTTTTTCATGGGTACTCCCTCCTTTTCAAGAGTAGGGTACCCCATTTCATTCTGCTCATACACCAAATCAGCTCGTACAGTTTCAGCTCACGTTAGCTGTCAGCGGCTGGAATTTTCTATTTTTCGCTCCGCTGCATATCCGGTAGACATCGCAATAAACAAACGAACCGCCTTAATCATCGCGTCCTCGTCAAAATCAAACTTAGGGTGGTGATGCGGATAAATGGCTCCTTTAGCAGGGTTACCTGCTCCCACGAACATGAAGCAGCCAGGCACACGTTCCAGATAATAAGCAAAATCTTCGGCAGGCATCAGCTTCGACGCTTCCTGAACTTTTCCCTCACCGAAAACGGATCCTGCTTCCTTAAAGAAACGCGAAGCTTCGTGTGCATCATTTACCACAGGCGGGTACCCCATAATATAACGAATATTGGCTGTTGTTCCGTAAGTTGCCGCTGTATGCTCCGTAACCGCATGCAGCCGATCCTTCATCACCGTCCGCGTTTCCTCGTCAAACGTACGGATCGTCCCGCTCAGGCGGCATGTTTCCGCAATCACATTTTGCGCAGCTCCCGCTTGAATTGTTCCCACCGTCAGCACAGCAGGCCGCAAAGGGTCCACTGAACGGCTCACGATGCTTTGCAGTTGCATAACAAGAGCTGAACCCGCTACCACACTATCATGGGTAGACTGAGGCATACCGCCATGACCACCCTTACCCGTGATTTCAATATAAAAATCGTCCGCCGCCGCCATCAACGGCCCTGCGCAACTCGCAGCCGTTCCGACCGGGAACGGTGTCCACAGATGGATGCCGTAAATAACGTCTACACCTTCCAGCACACCATCCTTCAGTACATGGACCGCGCCACCGGGCAACAATTCCTCCGCAGGCTGGAACAAGAACCGTATTTCTCCTTCCAGCTCATCCCGATGCAGACTAAAATAGTAAGCCGTTCCGAGCAAAACGGACGTATGCCCGTCATGTCCGCATGCATGCATGGCCCCGTCTATGCTGGAACGATATTCGCATTCTTTCTCATCCTGAATGGGGAGAGCATCCATATCGGCGCGCAGCTTCACAACAGGCCCGGGCTTGGAACTACGAATGGTACCGACAACACCGTGCCCTCCTACGTGACGGCGAACCTCAATCCCCCAGTTCTCCAGCTTGTCCGCTACAAAGGCTGCGGTTTTGCTTTCCTGAAAAGAGATTTCAGGATTTTTATGTAAATATCTGCGCCACTCCACCATATGTTCCTGTAGCTGGTCAAACCAGCTCTTATCTGTCCCATGTTGTGTCATATTGCTCCACCTCTCCTTTTAAAACACTGGGCAGCTTCCCGATAAATCTTGCAGCTTCACAACGTATGTGCCACGCTCTCAAACCTTATTTTGTATTCTATTGTAGCAGATATGGAATTGTTGCGATATCCGTTGCTGTATGGAGGTTGCAGAAGCCCTCCAAAAATACTATGATTAAATGGATAGACGATAAAATAATAATGATAAACGCCTGCGAGGTAACTTGCGGCGAATACCGGGGGAAGCTGATATGAGAAATACGAAACCGGAGACTCGAAAAAGAGGCACACCGGATTTCCAATTGCTGATCCTCACCTTGTTGCTGGTTGGATTCGGCGTAATCATGGTATTTAGCGCCAGCTCCAGCGTAGCTCTGCTGAATAAAGAAACCAATTTTGACTCTTTATATTTTGTGAAGCGCCAAGCGTCATTTGCTATACTTGGACTTTTCATTATGTTGATTGCAATGAACATTAAGATGGAAAAATATAAAAAGCTATTTGTACCTTTATTTTTCATTACGGTTTTACTGCTGGTCATCGTTCTTTTTACAGGCTCTCTTAACGGCGCAAAAAGCTGGCTCAGGTTTGGTAGTGTTGGATTCCAGCCAACCGAGCTTGCGAAAATCTCCATTATCCTGTATTTATCTGCACTGATCGTCAAAAAAGGGGACCGGTTTAGAGATTTGCGAGCTGGCTACATACCTGTAACCGTCATTGTAGGTTTTGTTGCAGGGCTCATCATGCTACAACCTGATTTCGGCTCCTGCTTTATTTTGGTAGCCACCAGCGGCCTGATTATTTATGCAGGGGGAGCCAGTATCAAGCATATTACGGCATCAATCGCTCTGCTCGTGTTAGGTGCTTCCATCGTTTTTGGTATTGGGTCGTTGTTTGGAGGAAATTCTGGAGCTACAGATGGACAAGCCATAGCCCAACAAGATTACAAAATCGGACGTTTTCAAGCCTTCCTCAATCCCATGAAATATAAACAGGGAGTCGGATATAATCTGGTGCAGTCCTTGCAAGCTATAGGGGAAGGCGGAATAAGTGGGTCTGGATTTGGCAAGGGCATTATCAAGCTTCACTATTTGCCTAACTCTTTTAATGACTTTATTTTTTCCGTAATTGGTGAAGAATTTGGATTCATCGGAACAGCCATATTTCTGATGCTGTATCTGTATTTTATTTGGCGAGGGATGCTTATCGCCTTGCGTTGCCATGATCCGTTTGGGACGTTGGTGGGTACAGGTATTATGGGCCTGATCGCCATTCAGGCGTTCATTAATATCGGCGGTGTAACCCAGACTATTCCGATCACCGGGGTTACGCTTCCTTTTATCAGTTTTGGTGGATCATCCCTTCTCGTCACGATGTTCTCCATCGGAATCATGCTCAGCATCTCCCGCGAAAACACCAGACAGGCAGTACAGGAACGTACTACAGGAGTAGCAGTTCGGACCGAAGTGCCTAACCGTTTTCAAACTCGTAGAGCCAACCGTTCCCGTTAAAAAAAGAACTTCCCGATCGCCGGCGACGGTGGTCTTGGAAGTTCTTTTGTATACGTATATAGATGCGTTCAATCTGGCGATATACGATCCAGCTTATTTGCAAACAAAAACTGGCGATCCTGAAACCGCCAGTTTTTGTGTTTTATTTGTATCCTCGCGGGGAAATTCCCTGCATGTATAAAGCTGGCGGAAAACGTCGATGACCCGCCTTGTCTTTTTTACACTGCATCGTCCTTGAAAGCGACACCCTCTACTTTTACGTTCACTTCCACAACCCGCAAACCTGTCATGCTTTCGACAGCTTCTCGCACATTTTGCTGAAGAATCCGGGACACCTCATGGATCGGTGTTTCGTAGAGTACAATAATACGAAGATCAATGGCAGCTTCCAACTGTCCAACCTCCACTGATACGCCTTTTTGCACATTTTTACCACTCAGCCTTTTGGCCCAGCCTTCAGATAAGCCACCTGACATTGCAGCAATGCCGGGCGTCTCCAGTGCAGCCATCCCCGCAATTTTACCTACGACATCGTTGGAAATCTTGATGTTTCCTGCTTCCAGTTGTTGAATTTGCTCTGCCATGACCTATGTCCCCCTTCATCCATCCTTTATTTGTATTGTAAAGCCTCAGCCACTGCAATTGCAAACCTTACGTAGGAAAAACAACTTTCGTTTACAACCTATATCCATTTGGGTATATTAATTTAGAAAATCCATACAAGTGACAGCATTCACCAAACTTGTACATATCCTTTGATATCGAGGTGCACTACATTGAAAAAATGGTTATCTCCCAGCTTGCTGGTAGCGACCTTTGCCCTTAGCGCAGTCGCTCATTACGCACATTGGAACGCGATCGCTCAATTCGTCATTTGCGCAATCTCTGTCGTGTTCGTAGCCGGGTTTCTCGGCAGAGCCACCGAAAGCGTAGCCCATTATGCAGGCCAACGTCTGGGCGGATTTTTGAATGCCACTTTCGGCAACGCAGCCGAACTGATCATTGCCATCTTTCTCGTCAAAGAAGGTCTTTACGATATGGTGAAGGCGAGTCTGACCGGCTCGATCATCGGCAATTTGCTGCTAGTGCTTGGAGCAAGCCTGTTCGCCGGTGGGTTGAAATACAAAGTACAAAATTTTAATGTATCACTGGCTGGCTTAAGCGGTTCACTGATGATTGTGGCGGTCATTGCCCTGTTTGTTCCAGCTGTATTTCTGAATACGCATGTCATTACGGATAGTGAATCGGATACACTCAGTCTCATTGTAGCAGGCACACTGATTGTGGCTTATATTGCGTGGCTTATTTTTTCCATGATTACACATAAAGACTATTTATCTGACGTTACTGAACAACAGGACGAGGAACTGCCGCATGAGCACGCCCCTGTGTGGTCCAGAAACAAATCCATCACTTACCTGGTAATCGCTACCGTTATGGTCGCCTTTGTCAGCGAATGGCTTGTAGGAACACTGGAGGTATTCACGACCCAGTTCGGACTCAGCGAATTGTTCGTGGGTGCATTCCTCGTTGCCATTATCGGTAATGCAGCTGAGCACAGCGCGGCCATTTTGCTGGCGATGAAAAACAAAATCGGCGCATCTGTCGAAATCGCAGTCGGCAGTAGTCTGCAAATTGCGCTATTCGTTGCACCTGTGCTGATTTTCATCAGCTACTTCATGGGAAGTACGATGAATATCGTTTTCACCACGATTGAGCTGGTCGCCATTGCCGTCGCTGTATTTATCGCCAAGTCTATTACCCAAGACGGCTCAACCAACTGGTATGAGGGATTAATGCTGCTGGTTGTGTATGTTCTGTTAGGCGTATCTTTCTTCCTCGTGTAGACCTTTCAAGGTAGGTTGGCTCTGTCCCATTGCATTATGTAAAAGCATCAAAAAAAGCATGCTCTCAGACTCGCATGCTCTCATCAATTAAAACCGTCTTCCTAATTGGCCTTATTGTTCATGGCCTCATATAGAATAGCCAGATTGCGTTCCAGCTCACTGACCAGCTGTTTACCTACCATTTCCGGAAGAAGGCCGGCGCGAACCGCAAAATCCACTTCCTTGGAAAATCCGTACATCTGAGTATCCAGCACTTCCTCATAGAGAGGGCAATAACGGGTTGCCAGATTCTCCATCTGTACTTCAATAAGCTTCTTTATTTTATCTGCGTCGTCCTGAAGCAGATTAATGGCCCTGATGTTCAATTGTTCCTGCAAATCAGATGAAGTCATGGATTCTTCCCCCCTATGTCTCAATGTCGCACAAGACGTCCTATCGTTAATATTAGACCAAATTGCAGGCTAATACAAGAACCTGACAAAAAAAGCATCCCTACAGTTACAGGTAGGGATGCTTTTGATCCAAGAATATAGTCAGGAGGCTACCGTTATGTGTAGCCCATGCTTCTGGAACACTTCAGTCATCGCTTTCTTGGCTTCCTCTGCGTCAGGTCCGTGAACATGAAGCTCATAGCTGTGGTTGCTGACCAATGTCGTAAACAAGCCAAGTATACTTTTCACATCAATATACTTACTTTCGGAATGAAGGACGATGGAAGAAGTAAACTTGCTCGCTGTCTGTGCAATTTCAACAACAGCCGCATTATTATTAGACATAGAGATCCCTCGCTTTACTGGATTATCATGTATCTTTACTCATCCATTATAATACATTGAAATCGCTTTCTCAGCAAGAAGAGATATCGTTATTTTAAATTCTCAGGATTTAACGGCTCCAGCTCAGGAAGTAAAAATATGCCGTCTTTGCGGATTAGAACATCGTCAAAATAAATTTCGCCGCCGCCATATTCCGGACGCTGAATCAAGACCAAATCCCAATGGATCGAAGAACGGTTGCCGTTGTCTGCTGTTTCATAAGCCTGACCCGGCGTAAAATGCAAGCTGCCTGCAATTTTTTCATCAAACAGAATATCCTTCATCGGATGCAAAATATACGGATTGAACCCAATCGCAAACTCCCCAATATAGCGTGCTCCCTCGTCAGAATCCAAAATATCGTTCAGCCGCTTTGTATCATTACTCGTTGCTTCTACAATTTTACCATTCTCAAAGCGGAATTTTACATTTTCAAAAGTGATACCATTGTACAATGTTTGTGCATTATAGCTAATGGTTCCGTTGACAGAATCTCGCACGGGTGCGCTATATACTTCGCCATCCGGGATATTGCATTGACCGGAGCATTTGATGGCACCGATTTGCTTAATAGAGAAATTCAGATCCGTGCCCGGTCCGCTAATCCGCACCTTGTCCGTCCGGTTCATCAGGTCTGCCAACGCATCCTGTGCCTTATCCATTTTCGCGTAATCCAGATTGCACACATTGAAATAAAAATCCTCGAACGCCTCTGTGCTCGTATTCGCTAACTGCGCCATGCTGTCATTCGGATAACGCAATACAACCCATTTCGTATGCTTCACCCGCTGCTCGCTATGTACCGCATGCTGATAAATCGAATTATACAATTTCATCTTGTCTTCCGGTACGTCTGACAGATCATTGACATTTTCACCAGCGCGAATCCCAATGTAGCAATGCATTTGTTTCATCCGATTAAGGTCTATTTCAGCCCAGGTTTGCACCATTTCCTTTGTCGCATGGCGAAGCATGGCGCTCTGGACCTTACGATCAGTAAGCTGAACGAAAACGTTGCCACCTTTTTTGCCCACCTCATGAATAATGGCGTTAAGCAGGTCACGCTCTGTACCGATCATTTCAACCAGCACGTTCTCACCCGGCTGTACCTCAACAGAGTAACCTACCAGATTTTCTGCCAGTTTAAGTATTCTGGGATCTTTCATTTGTTGTCTCTCCTTCTCTATTTCATTCTTTTTGAACAACGGTTAATTCCAAATCCATTGTATCATGCCCGCCCTGTTACTTGTAGCCCTCAAAAGCAACTCTGGTAATCAGAGCTTCCTCATGCTCCTCTCCGATTGCCTCCTGCCGGGCAATTCGGCATTCCGACGACAACTTCAGGGGCAGACCTGTTTGGCGGTCTATCGTCAGATGATACACAGCCTGCACATCAGAATGTTCTAATTGGCTACTCATATCCTCGCAACTCTGCGCCCATATTCGATTCAATTTTTGCTGTAGCTCTCGATTTGTCCCGTCATACTTCATTTTCGCTTGCAAGAGTTGAGGATTTATGGCATTCATTTCTTTCATTAAACGCTCTTTCAACCATCGCTTTGCGGATGCAGGCTCCGGCTCAATCCTCACTACCCAGGTTCCCCGCGCTGCCCCAGCCTCCATACGAACGGTCTTATTCAGTGCATTCAGTTCCTCCAGCTCCTGAAGCGGATTAAAACGATTTAACATCCCTACTCCATTCATAGCTATACGTTCAGGCGTCACCGCAATCCATTTTCCATCCAGACGAAGAAAACGCTCCTGTGTTACCCCATCCCCGAATACGCCTTGTTCGAGTGCAGCATAGCTTGACTGTTTGTTAAAAGCCGACGCAGAACCCCAATGCATGGTCAGTTCATCGTGATTGCTCACTTTTCCATGATATGCAAATTGTTTGTTCGTCAGCAGACCGTTTTTGGTTATGACACCAGCTTGTCCTTTGAACGTTAATATTTCTTTGCCCGCTACTCCTGCAACGGCTCTTTTAAAAATCTGCTCCGGCGCATTTTGCTGTTCTGTCAGTGTACATCCACTCAACGAGCACATCACCAGCAATATACAAACTAGCATAACCCATTCTCTTCTCCAACGCATCCAGTTCTCCACCCATCATGTCCTGAAATAACCATTACCTGTGTACTTACCATTCTAGTGACGCTTATGCGCCACACACGTCTGAGTTTGTTATTTTTATAGCTACGATTAGGGTTTCCTGTCTACAAAAGGTTATGCACAGCACAAAAAAGAGAATATTCCATTAGGAACATTCTCTATGAATTACTGACATGATCAATAACAATCCGGTTGCGCCCTTCATTTTTCGCCTCATACAGAGCCATATCTGCCCTGTAAAATAAAGATTCAATACTAATCTGCTTATCCAGCCAATTCCATTCGGCAATTCCACAGGAGACGGTCACCTGTGGCTGGGTCTCATGTTCTATGCGATAACGGATTTTTTCCGCATATTCCAACGCCTGCTGCACACCAAGCTGCGGCAAATAGATCGCCAGTTCCTCGCCGCCCCATCTAGCACATACATCCTCACTGCGAGTCGCCGAACGAACAATATCGCTGACGCTTTTCAATATTCGGTCACCTGTCTGATGCCCGTATGTATCATTCACCTGTTTGAACTGATCAATGTCCACCAGAATAAGAGATCCGCAAAAATCTTTCTCCTGATGCCTCTGAATTACTTTGTCCACATAATGACGTACATACAAACCCGTTAACATGTCCATATTGGCCAGACGCCGTACCTCAGCATGCAGCATGGCATTTGTTACAGCCAAACCGATATGGGGCGCCAGCATTTGCAGCATTTTGTAATTATCGTACGAAAAAAAGTGAGGGAGCTTACTGGACAATAAAATAGCCCCTCTCGGCGTACCGCTGGTTTTCATAGGTACCGCCATCAAAGAAAGGGAGTCGGTCATATCCATAAAACTGGAGGATATCTTCCCTTCCTTTCTGTAATCCGACACGATGAGAGGCTCTCCTGTTCTGCGTATCAGCCCTGCAACCCCATCCTCATCAGAGTAACTATGCAGACTCAAACTTTCTACGTTGCTTGACGTGACCTTAAAGCAATTTCCCTCCTGATCGAGTTGCACAATACAACAAAAGTCAGCCAAGAACATTTTCAATAATTCCTGCACAGCAAACTCGAATATTTCATTCAGTTTAAGGCTTTGATTCAAGCGCTGAACGAGTTCATTAATGAGGCGCAACTCATGGATGAGCACATTGGATTGCTCCAACAGCTTTGCATTTTCAAATGCGGTGCCGGCTGTGTCTGCCATCATGGCGATCAGCTCCACATCCACTTCCTTCATGCTTTCGGCACCTGATGGAAGAATCATATGGAATACACCATATACTCCTTGCTTGCCACGTAAAGGAATGCCAATTTCGGTCATTTCTCCTTCTGTGCCTACAGGCTCATTTACAGCCATTTGACCTTTCATAAATGCACGCACACATACATCCTCGTCCCGCTCGTGCAACAACAAAGGTTTGACCTGTGGATTACGACTGTGACGATCCTGGCTCATATATAACGTGATATCCACATGCGGAAACAAGTAAGCTATGCTGCCAAATACCTCGTCCAGCACGCCTTCAACATCAATCTTGTCATGCATCCGCTTTACAATCTGAAATAAAATAGAGCGTCGCCTGCCTTCGCGGTCGCTCCGGTTCTTCATCCCGAGGATGTCTTCCATAAATATATACTCAAATCTCGTATAAAAGCAGGATCTAAAATGCAAAGCTGCCGCCAATAATGCATCCTGCTCAGGAACAGAATGTTGAGCAGGCAGTGTAAAACGAAGAGCAGCAAAAGCCTCACCCTTATAATTGCGGCAAAATACAGGAACCATGTACACAAATGCAAGGCTTCCGTCCCGAAGTTTGCATTGGCTTATTTCCATTTCTCTGGACAAGCAGCAACGTTCGATCAGCTCCAAATCCTCGTCATTATCCTCTTCCCTACCTGCAACGCGAACACCTGTAAAATTAAAAACGGCGGTATGTTCTTCATTAACCCACGATATGCCATTGCTCTGCTGCAACCAGTTTCGATACCCTTGGACAAGAAGCTGATTAATATAGGGGAAATCAAAAGGTGTCATATCCATGTTTTGCAGCCAGGCAAAAGACGTATACCCTTTATCATCAAACAGCGGGGCATCGCTAGCCTGGGCTGTTTTACCGTCAAGCGTTTGCTGATCCGTTGTTGAAAAGTCCGACATATTAAGGCGCTCCTTCACAGCAAAATTAGCTGTACCAAGACAGCGGCTATACACCACTATAGCTTATAATATGATCTATTTTACTCTTAACTACAGAAATATGCATCCATTTTCCAGAAATTCGTCCCACTTTTTTAGTTCTAAAGCCCTATCGACAAATTTTGACGTTTTCATTCTTTTTCTCTTCTTGACATTGACCCATCATTACATATAGTATATATTAATGAAAAAGACTGTACGGCAGAACTATCTACTGTGCGGATCTTAAATTTTGGGCGTAACAGTTTGTGTCACCCTCATCTTATTTGTTGCTGACAGGACAGCGGCTGAACTTTTCTGTCAGTAGTGCGCATCACCTTGATAGGTAGCGCCGAACAAATTGGAGCGCAAAGAGAGCCCCAACTCAAATTTTAATTATGAAGGAGTTAACTCTATAATGGCACGTTACACTGGTCCTAAATTTAAATTGAGCCGTCGTCTGGGAATTTCCCTGAGCGGCACAGGTAAAGAATTGAAACGCCCTTTCCCTCCGGGACAACATGGTGCAAACCAACGGAGAAAAATCAGCAACTACGGTATGCAGCTTCAAGAAAAACAAAAGCTGCGTCACATGTACGGCTTGGGTGAAAAACAATTCCGCACTCTGTTCAACAAAGCTCAACACATGCACGGTATCGCTGGTGAGAACTTCATGTTCTTGCTGGAAAGCCGCCTGGACAACCTCGTGTTCCGTCTTGGCTTTGCTAACTCCCGTGCAGGCGCACGTCAATTGGTAGCACACGGTCACGTTACTGTGAACGGTAAAAAAGTTGACATCGCTTCTTACCAAGTAAGCCTGGGTGACGTGATCGGTCTTCGCGAAAGAAGTCGTTCCCTGTCTTCCATCAAAGAAGCTTTGGAAAACCGCAACCACTTGGTAGCTTACCTGGAGTACAATGACGCAGCTCTGGAAGGCAAATACATCCGTTTGCCTGAGCGCGGCGAATTGTCCCAAGATATCGACGAAAAACAAATCGTCGAATTCTACAACCGCTAATCCTTGTGATAGCACCGAAAAGCACCCGAACTTCGTTCGGGTGCTTTTTTCGTGTTACTGTTGCGTGTTGCTTGCAACATTTTATTCGATTGGTATATATACCTTGATATCCAAATCGGGAAAGGAAGAATTCATTACATCGGTGATTTCAAAATCCGGTCCTTCCCTACGTTCAAATAAACCCAGGGCTACCTCACTCCCGTCATGTGTCTCACATTTTTATCAGCCCAGCTTGATTTTGGCGAACTTCCGTTTACCAACCTGCACAATATCGCCTTCCTGCGGCGTGTATGCTTCGTTAACATCGGTCCATTTCTCTTCGTTAATTTTGACCGAGCCCTGCTGAATACTGCGTTTGGCTTCACCGTTAGAAGCCGCAAATCCCAATTGAGTCAGCAATTGGATGACACGGATGCCGCCATCTTCCAAATGATCCTCCGTCAAAGTGAACTCTTCAATATCGTCAGGCAGCGCTCGTTGCTGAAATACAGTCACAAAATGCTGCTTCGCTGCTTCCTTCGCTTCCTTACCGTGGTACATGCGTACCAACGTTCCGGCCAGCTTCATTTTGGCGTCACGCGGATGCACTGAACCGTTCTTAATACCTTCCGCGAGCTCAGCCAGTTCCTCATTGTTCAAATCTGTTGCCAGCTCAAAATATTTAAGCATCAGTTCATCAGGAACCGACATGGATTTTCCATAGATTTCGTTCGGCTCCTCATCGACACCAATGTAATTGCCCAGACTTTTGCTCATCTTCTGCACGCCATCCAGCCCTTCAAGCAGTGGCAACGTAATGGTGGCCTGTGGCTCCACTCCGTATTCCTTTTGCAGAGTTCTGCCCATCAGCAAATTGAACTTTTGATCTGTACCGCCCAGCTCAATGTCGCTTCGGAGTTCCACGGAATCCATCCCTTGCATCAACGGGTAGAAAAATTCATGGATGCTGATCGGCAAGCCGTTTTGGTATCTTTTCGTAAAGTCATCCCGTTCCAGCATACGTGCGACAGTTACTTTAGCGGCCAGAGTTACCACATCCGCAAAAGACATGGGCGCCAACCAATGGGAATTGTAGTATACCTTTGTTTTTTCGGGGTCCAGAATTTTGAATATCTGCTCCTTATACGTCTGAGCATTGCGCTGGACATCTTCCTCGCTCAGTTGCTTACGAGTTTCCGATTTGCCTGTCGGATCACCAATCTTGCCCGTAAAATCACCGATGATAAGTTGTACCTGATGACCAAGCTCCTGAAACTGGCGTAGCTTATGCATAACGACCGTATGCCCAATGTGAATGTCCGGCGCCGATGGGTCAAGTCCTAATTTAATTTGAAGCGGCTCACCGCTAATGACCGATTTAATAAGCTTACGCTTCAGCTCGTCCTCCGGTACAATTTCTGCCACACCACGTTGAATCACATTTAATTGGCGTTCTACCTCTACCCGCTGTTCAAGCTTCAACTCTTCCCACTTCATCCTGTATACCTCCTGTTTTTATCCAAAATATTACATATTAAACAAACCAAAAAGCCCCTTTCATCCCAAGGGACGAGAAGGAGCTGCTCGCGTTACCACCCTAATTAAAGAAACGTATGCCAAAGACAAGTGTTTCTTTCACTTCATTCCTATAACGGGCCTACACCCGGTACTGGATTACTATAGTCAGCTTCGCAAATCTGCAAAAGCTCTACCATTCATCCAGACAGCTCCAGACGGTAATTCAAAGGAGGGTCGTTACCGATTCGCACCACCCATCGGCTCTCTGTACAACGTGATTCCACCTTCTACTGAAGTCTTTCTCTGCTTTTCACGATATTTACTTTGACCTATTTATACCACACCACTTTTATAGAGTCAACGACACCAAAAGACAGGCTTTTTAGCATATGGGTTCATTTTGTAATTTTATGCTATAATAATGGCTGTTATAAAGGAGGAAGACTTAATGGTTGAAGAAAAAAACAATGTGTCAGAGCCAAAGCCTTCCCGCTTATGGACATACATGCGAAGGCTCGGCCGTGTCATAAAGTGGGTCGTCATCATCGGTTTTATGGGAGCGCTGTTTGCAGGAGGAGCCGCAGCCGGCTATGTAGCCTCTATTGTGAAAAGCGAGCCTGTGCGCTCCAGATCCATGATTGAACAGGAAGTAGACAAAAATGCAATTACAGGCTTCGCTTATTTCAATGATGGCTCCCCTATCGGACAGCTCCGGACAGAAGAAGATCGGCGTCCTGTCACGTTTAAGGAGATTCCGCAACTCGTTATTAACGCAGTCATTGCCATTGAAGATAACCATTTTTACGAGCATAAAGGTGTCGATCTGTCGGGAACGCTGCGGGCTATAAAACAAAAAGCGCTGCATGAATCCGTACAAACCGGGGGAAGCACCCTAACCCAGCAGCTCGCCCGTCGCGTCTTTCTGAATCTGGATCGCACAGATGACCGCAAGGTCAAGGAAATTTTGCTCTCTCTGCGCCTTGAGCGCTTCCTGAGCAAGCAGCAAATTATTACGGCCTATCTCAATAAAGTACCTTTTGGTAACGGATCAAGCGGTTATAACGTCTTTGGGATCAAAGCAGCGGCCAAAGGTATATTTAATGAGAATGATCTGAATAAGCTGAATGTGGCTCAAGCCGCCTATCTGGCAGGTCTACCACAGCTTCCTTCCTCTTATTCCGCTTACAACGGTAAGGGTGAATTTAACGAGTCCGGCTTTAAAAGGGCGATCAACCGCCAGCAGCTGGTACTTAGCAGGATGCTAGAGGAGAACAAAATCAATCAGGCACAGTATAATGAGGCGATGGCTTTTGATATCAAAAAGTCGCTCGCTCCACGCACCGTTAAAGCCTACAACACGTATCCGTATCTTATGATGGAAACGGAACGGCAAGCGGCACAGGCACTTATGTCAATCACAAATCCGGGTCAAGCGGCCAATGCCAGTGCAGATGCCAAAACTATGGATGATAACGACGTACTCAAAGAAGCTGAACAACAGCTTCGAACAGGTGGTTATATGATATATACCACTATTGATAAAAGTATCTACAAGTCGATGCGCCAAATTGCAGAAAACAAGGATAATTTCTCTTCCACAAGTAAAACCAAGGGTGACGAGCAAGCGGCCGCCATTCTTATCCAGCACAAAACAGGCGCGATTCTCGGTATGATGGAAGGCCGGGATTTCCAAAAGGAACAGATGAATTATGCTACCCAGATGGTACGCCAGCCGGGATCGGCTATGAAGCCGATTGCCGCCTATCTTCCTGCATTGGATAGCGGTCTTGTGCAGCCAGGCAGCATCGTAGATGATGCACCTATTATTTTGAAGGATGGCAGCAATGGGTATCACATCCCGAAAAACGCCAATAACCGCTATCAGGGGCTTGTTACGGCCCGTTATGCTTTGAATCAGTCACTAAATACGGTAGCACTCAAGCTGTTTAACGAAAAAGTGGGTATCAGCAAAGCTTGGGATTTTGTCAAGAAGCTAGGCATTACCACCTTGGAACCAAGCGATAACAACGCCCAGACGGGTGTACTCGGCGGCTTGGCCCATGGGGTCACAGTCGAGGAACTGACGAATGCTTATGGTGCGATTCCAAACGGCGGTGTATTTAATGACGCCTACATGATCGAAAAAATTGTGGACTCGCAAGGGAATATCGTTTATAAGCATCAGCCTAATCCTGTACAAGCCTTTACACCACAAACCGCCTATCTGATGACGGATATGCTGCGTACAGTCGTGTCGGAAGGTACAGGCAGACTCGTGAAGCGTAATTTCAATCAAGCTGGCAAGATTCCGATTGCTGGTAAAACAGGTACTACACAATCTTATACCGATGTATGGTTCGAGGGCTTTACGCCTGACGTCACACTGGGTGTATGGGTTGGTTACAAGCAGCCTGTCAATAAGCTTGAAACGAAAGCACAAAAAGAGCGGGCACGTCGCCTGTGGGCGCAAATCATGAATGAAGTGACCGCCAAGGATCCGGATCTGTTCCAAACCAACAGCTTCAAGCGACCAGACGGTATTGTAACAAGAACAGCGTCCGCATACGGTTCGGATATTTACAACAGTAAGTATCCACCCAAAAACAGTGAAAATGGTGTCACTCGTGCCAAATATATTACCTATCAAGGTGTCAATTACATTCCACGGGACGGCACACCGGATGACATGTTGAACGAGCGGACCGTTAGTAAACGGGAAAAACCGATTTCAGAGCTGATTAAAGAGCTCCAGCAAGCCTTTACGGTGATGAGACGACATAATTCATTGTCCTACTATCTGCCTCAGGATGCAGATAAGGCGGCTCCTACCCAGATTGATCCGCGCAAAGACGATGGAGCCGATCCTAGTGCTCCGTCTAACGTTAGCGTAAGCTATAGTGACGGAAAAGCGAGGATCAGCTTTAGCCCAAGTGGAAACAGCGACGTCGTAGGATACCGCCTATATCGTTCTACGGATGGGGGCAGCTTCCAACGGCTTGGCAAGGTCGTCATGGCTGACGGCTCTAAAGTGTTCTCTGACAGCCCGGGTGGCAGCAGCTCCAGCTACTACGTAACCGCCGTTGATGTAGGCGGACATGAGTCAGGGCCAAGCCCCCAAGCAAGTGCAGCTCCTGTAACGCCACCTGTTGATCCCGAGAATCCAGTTGTACCGGGTGAAGGAGATGGAACAGGTGCGCAGCCTACGGAGACTCCTACCGCTCCTGGGCAGCCTCAAGCGAAAGCAGCAGGCTCAGCCGTGGCGCTCCAATGGAGTGCAGGAAAGCCTGAGGACGCGATTACAGGCTATAACGTGTACTACAGTGAAAGCGGTGCGGAGCCTTTTGCAAATATCGGCTCCACCGCATCCACCAGCTTTCAATATAAAGCGGGCAGCAAACCGAAGGGCTGGTTCCGCATCACTTCCAAGAATGCCTTGGGGGAATCACCTCCTTCCGGAGCCGTTCGTCCATAAAAGCTCACAACAGCAACAAAAAGGGAGTCCCTTAGCCATCACGGCTTTGGAGACTCCCTTTTTTGTATCTTTCTTAAAAAGCATTTCAATCCTCTATGGTAGACAAATCTCCTGTAGGAAGATTAAGCTCCCAAGCTTTCAGTACACGTCTCATAATTTTACCGGAACGAGTTTTGGGCAGCTTTTCCTTAAACTCAATTTCACGTGGTGCAGCATGGGCAGACAGCCCTTCTTTGACAAAGCGATAAATATCCTGCTGCAAAGCTTCGGAGGGTGTATAGCCTTCACGGAGTGAGATAAAAGCTTTAATGATCTCTCCCCGTATGGTATCCGGCTTTCCGATCACTCCAGCCTCCGCTACAGCGGGATGCTCCAGAAGCTTGCTCTCGACCTCAAAAGGACCAATTCGCTCCCCGGACGAATTAATGACATCATCAATTCGCCCCTGAAACCAGAAGTATCCGTCCTCATCCATATAAGCAGAATCACCGGACACATACCAGTCGGAAAAACGGAAATACTCCTGAAATTTGTTCGGGTTGTTCCATATACGGTTCATCATAGACGGCCACGGCGTACGTATCGCCAAATGCCCCATTCGGTTAGGCGGCAGCACTTGCCCCCTGTCGTCCAGAATAGCAGCCTGGATGCCAGGCAATGGCTTTCCCATCGAGCCGGGCTTAATCGGCAGCTCAGGGTAATTACAGATCATTTGGCCACCCGTTTCCGTCATCCACCAGGTATCATGAATACGTTGCTTATATACCTGCCAGCCCCAGCGCACCACCTCGGGATTCAGCGGCTCTCCGACGGACAGCACATGTCGCAGGCTTCCGAGATCATATTTGTCAACGATATCCTCCCCTGCGCTCATGAGCATCCGAAACGCCGTAGGAGCGCTATACCATACGGTCACCTCGTGACGCTCAATGGTTCGATACCAGTCCTCGGGGCTAAAACGACCGCCACGAATAACATTTGTTACTCCATTCAGCCATGGGGCAAAAATGCCATATGACGTTCCGGTAACCCAACCAGGATCGGCTGTACACCAATACACATCATCTTCACGCAGATCCAGCACCATTTTTCCGGTATAATAGTGCTGTATCATCGCGTTTTGCACATGATATACGCCTTTAGGCTTGCCCGTTGAGCCTGACGTGTAATGAATAATCAACCCATCCTCACGACTCAGCCATTCCGGTTCAAGTTCCTCGGAGGACGCAAGCATTTCCGTCTCAAAATCAATAATCCCCTGCTCCCGTTCGTCCACGTCGCCAACCACAAAAATATGCCGCAGCTCCGGAAGTTGGTCACGCTGTACGCGCGCGAGAAGTGCAGGCGTGGTCACCAGCGCCACCGCCCCGCTATCTTCTAGCCGATCCTTGACCGCCGTTTCCATAAATGCCTCAAATAAAGGTCCGACGACTGCGCCTACCTTCAAAATGCCAAGCAGACTAATGACCAGCTCAGGTGAACGCGGCATAAATATAAATACCCGCTCCCCTTTGCCAATTCCGTATTTACGCAGCACATTACCAAACCTGTTGGAGCTGGCACGCAACTGAGAAAAGGTGTAGGCTTCATGGCGGTTCGCGTCACAATACAACAACGCCGTTTTGCTGCCTCTCCCTTCCTCTACATGCCGGTCAATCGCTTCATGCGCCATGTTCACCTTGCCTGATTCATACCACGTAAAATGACGCTCTGCATCTTCCCACTGAAAGCGGTTGTAAGCTTGTTCATACGGGCCCATGTTGGATGTGGGAACTACAGCCTGGAGTTCTTCAATCTTCATGCGTTCAGCCTCCTCACGATATAATGAGAATAATATAGAACATGATAACGCTTACAAATTCAATACAAGCATGTCAATTCCTTTGTTTAACATCTGATAAAAGCGACCAATTGTGAACAATTTATGTCTAAAACAGTATATCATAGGTGAGGATGTGACGACCATCCTTTTCATTTATTTGTTTTTTTGCTATAAGTAGGGGATATGGAGAGCTAGGTCACAGTAAACAAGGAGGCACATGTATGCAGCATTTAAAACTGCACCATTTGGACACGCTGAGTCATAACGGGCAAAAGATCTACTTAGAAGGCCCCGTATCCGCTGACCAACTGCGTTCATTTCAAATGCATCCACAACTGGACGCCTTTCGCAAGCCGAAGGAGCAATTCGACGCGCTGGTGGATATTTCGGGACTGCCGGAAGGCAGGATTATCATCGCTCATGATGGGGAAACCATTCTCGGATATGTGACTTTTCACTATCCGGATGAGATGGAACGCTGGTCGGAAGCCGGAATGAAGGACCTGCTGGAGCTTGGAGCGATTGAGGTAGCCGACGAATATCGCGGACTGGGTCTGGGAAGCCAAATGATCCGTGTCGCCTTTGAGGACGGACAACTGGAATCCTATATTATTTTTACGACTGAGTACTATTGGCATTGGGATTTAAAAGGCAGCGGTCTCTCTGTATGGGAATACCGCCGCATGATGGAACGTCTGATGAAAACCGTGGATATGATCTGGTACGCAACGGATGATCCTGAAATATGCTCCCACCCGGCGAATTGCCTAATGGTCCGATGGGAGAGGATGTCCCCCTCACGTCACGGGAACAGTTTGATCGTATCCGGTTTGTGAGAAGGTTCATGTATTAAATATTATACTATTTTCCATTTAAGACAAATACTTCAGCATATACTCCACAATCCGATGCGAACGATGGGAAGATTCTATTGTAAATTCGCCAAAATTAACGTGGGCAGATCCGTCTGCCTTATCAGACATAGAGCGGAGGACCACGTAAGGCACAGCGTTCATATGGGCTGTCTGAGCCACTGCTGCACCCTCCATCTCGGTACAAGCACCGTCCATCTCCTGATGCAATGCAGCTACCAGCTCACGACTGGCGATAAACTGGTCACCGGAAAGCACCTTGCCGATAATATAACGATCGCCGAAGGATTGACAGGCTTGCTCAGCCAGGCGAACAAGATCAGGATCAGCTGCAAACTCCGAGGTATCCTGATAAGGAATGATCCCTTTGGCGTAACCCAAAGGTGTTACATCCATATCATGCTGCATACACGTCGAGGAGATCACGATATCCCCAATATTTAAATCCGGATGCACCGCCCCTGCCACTCCTGTAAATATGATTTGTTCCGCTCCAAAGCTATCGATAAGGATTTGTGTCGTTACCGCAGCATTGACCTTACCTACACCGGACTTGCATACGACAACCTGTTGACCGTGAATGACTCCCTTTGTATAGGTGATTCCAGCCTTGACCGACTTACTAGCTTCAGTCATTGCAGCAAGCAGCAGCTCAATTTCTTCATCCATGGCACCAATTAATCCATAAATTCGGCTCATCTCAAATCCCTCTATTCTTTGTTTAATGATGTGCATTATGGACTATGTATTCACGAAAAAAGCTCCATAAAAGGAGCTTTCATCAAAGGTCTATCCTGTTAACAAATTTGTCTAGTCTAAATAATTAACGGACAACCGCAAAATCGTCTCATGCGGCAAAATAACGCGGGGATTTTCCACATTTTCCTTCTTCATCAGCTTGGTCAGCAAACGCATCGCTACTGCACCCAAATCGTACATCGGTTGCGCTACTGTTGTAAGCTGCGGACGAACCATGGAAGCCATACGGATATTGTCCACACTGATGACAGAGAAATCGTCCGGTACTTTCAAGCCTTCATCCTGAATGCTATGAATCGCACCAATTGCCATTTCATCCGTAGCCGCAAAAATTGCGCTTGGCTTCTTCTTGAGGCCCAGGAAATACTTCATTGCCTCCACACCGGACTCATAACGATAGTTCCCGATTCGCACGAGATCTTCCTGATATTCCATTCCTGCTGCTTCCAGCGCTCTCTTGTAGCCTTGGAAACGTGCATAGCCATTCGCAGGGTCCTGAAGAGTACCACTAATCATCGCGATTTGACGGTGCCCGTGGCGGATCAATGTATTCACAGCATCAAAAGCAGCGGCTTCATGGTCAATATCAACCGAAGGGTAGCTGCCTTTCTCATCACTCGTTGCGCACAGAACGATAGGAACCGCAGCCGTATGAAAGGCCTGAATATGCTCGTCCGTTACTGTGCCACCCATGAACAGAAGTCCATCAACCTGCTTTTCGAGCAGCGTATTGATGACACGAATCTCTTTTTCTTTCCTCTTATCGGCATTACACAAAATAATGTTATAGTGATACATATTCGCAATATCCTCAATGCCCCGCGCAATCTCTGCGAAAATTGAGTTTGATATATCAGGGATAACCACGCCGACGGTTGTTGTCTTCTTGCTGGCCAGACCTCTAGCCACCGCATTAGGCCGATATCCCAATTGCTCAATCGCTTCATATACCTTCTTGCGTGTCTGAGGCTTTACGTTAGGATTATTGTTAACTACACGGGACACTGTCGCCATTGAGACACCAGCTTCGCGAGCTACATCATAGATCGTTACCGTCAAATTCCTTCTCTCCATTGCCAATAAATTTTCAACCGAATCCTAGAACAACTAATTAGAACTATGATACGACAAAATACCACTTTATGCAACGACAGCGCTCATTATATCTATACCAAATGATCGTGAAACGCACGCGCAGTGATATTCGAATGGGATGTATGCCAGACAGCCTCTCCGCCCTTGATCAAAATGGCCTGCGGTGATTCATGCTGCAGCTGGAGCTTGTTCGCAGCCTCATTGGACACCGGCCGGTCTTCTACTACATAAATGATAACGTATTCAATATTTTCGTTGGGAGTGTCTTGCAAATAGGACTCCAGTTCCTGATGTGCGCAAGAGCTAATCGGACAGCGCGTGCTATGTTTAAAAAGAAGCAATGCCTTGTCTGATGACGCTTCCAGCGCCGCATTTAATTGTTGAACAGTAGTCATTTTTGTCATCGTCGCCATTGGATATACATTCCTTTCCTCGTATTGTCGTATGTCCTATTCACATCCTAACAAAAAGAACATGTAAAATCCAATGGTGACCATGAAAATTTTCATCTTTTTTAGTTTTTTGTATTCATAAACACAGATTCACTGGTAAAACCGGATAATTGCCCCAATCTTTTCTGTACATCGTTCATCCAATCCTCATCTCCCAGACTTCTCGCATAACGATAAAGGTCCAGCAGCAGATTGATTCGAAGCTCCATTCGCTCCTCCAAAGAGGATTGCCAGTCCACATTGGGATTGTCCGCTTCCTCCAGCACCAGCCTGCGAATAATTTCAGCCAGCTCGTTATTACGGGCAAAGGAAATGCGCCGAGCCGTAGGCTTCCTCCCCAAATTTTGCAATAGCTCCTTAATGTCCTTCGTTACATGCTGCAAAACCTTACTGGAGAAGCATGAAGGGCATGAAAATACGGGAACATGTAAAATTTCAACCTTGTCCGCATAAACTACCTTTCTTAACTCCAGCCCCATCGGTTTACCGCATTGGCATTGCTTATGCATTTAACCACCTCATTACGTAGGATCAAGCTATATGAGGATTTCATCAGAATCCAGATATATCTATCTACTAGTCTATAAAAGTTTTGTTAACTCTATAAAATTTTTCATACCCTCTTAAATTTCGACTTTGGGACCTCAAATCCTTCCACAGATTGCAGCTATGAACAAATTACCAAAGGTTTAGTGGGTCGCGAAATGGTGCTGCTAGTATTAAAAGAGCTAGTCAATTTATGAGAATGTACAGAGGAATGGACTTCCGGCGCTCTTTTTCTTAAGATGTATAGGTACAGATATAAAACAGCGTATCATCAAGTGACGCACGAAAGGATGGTTAGATGTCAAGACTTGCCGGAAAAAGGGTTATCGCCCTGGTAGATGAGGAATTCGAGGATCTGGAGCTATGGTACCCCGTGTACCGCGTTCGTGAAGAAGGAGCAGAAGTGCATTTGGCCGGTGCTGAAAAGGGTAAAAAATATATTGGAAAATATGGCGTACCCGCTGAAGCGGAATACGCCTTTGAGGAATTGAACAGCCGCGATTATGACGGGATTCTTGTCCCCGGAGGCTGGGCGCCGGATAAACTGCGCCGCTATCCCAAAGTGATTCAACTTGTACAGGAGTTTCATGCCGCCCACAAACCCATCGGGCAGATCTGCCACGCAGGCTGGGTGCTGATCTCCGCCAAAATTTTGGACGGTGTCACCGTAACATCCACACCGGGCATCCGTGATGATATGGAAAACGCAGGAGCCATCTGGAAGGACGAAGCTGTCGTGACAGACGGACATATCGTATCTGCCCGCCGTCCGCCTGACCTTCCGCCATATGGAAAAGCGTTCTGCGATCTGTTGGCAAACAATGCAAAGCAATAAGACAGTCCAGTAAAATGAGCAAAACACCTTCAAAATCGCCACGTTATCATGGTTTTGAAGGTGTTTTTTTATTCCAAAACAAGCTATACAACCATTGCAGGATTACTGCCGTCCAGGCCCGACTGAAATACAACTGACACTAACTGCGGTAAGCTTGTCTTCGATCGCCGCGCCGGTAGACATACTGAAGCACGCCTGGGCAACCAGCCTCGCCTCAGCTGTGGACGTGTTCAGCACACGATGCTTAACTCGCAGCAAGGACTGGGGAGACATGCTTAGCTGATGTATTCCCAACTCCAGCCACAAGGGAATGGAGCGTTCATCTCCTGCCATTTCACCACACACACTCACATCAATCCCCGCTTGATGAGCCGCCAGTGCCGTCATCCGCAGCATCCGCAGCACAGCCGGATGGTATGGATGGTACATATGGGCAATCTGCTCGTTCATACGGTCTACGGCCAGCACATACTGTACCAGATCATTCGTGCCTATACTGAAAAAATCTGTTTCAGCAGCGAGTAGATCGGCAATCATTGCTGCCGCTGGCACCTCAATCATAATCCCTTGCTGGATATGTGAATTGTAGGCAAGCCCTCTCGCATCCAAATCTGCCATAGCTTCCTTCAAGATCACATCCGCCTGGCGGATCTCCTCCACCGATGAGATCATCGGATACATGACCTTGATATTCCCTGCCGCACTGGCACGTAAAATAGCTGTCAGTTGTGTCTTGAATAATTCCTTCCAATCCAAGCTAATGCGTATAGCGCGATAGCCGAGAAACGGGTTTTCCTCCACCGGCAGTTGAAGATAGTCCAGCGGTTTATCCCCGCCGATATCCAATGTACGGATAACAACGGAGTGATTTCCTGCCTTTTCTGCTACCAGGCGATACACTTCATACTGCTCATCTTCATCCGGTGCAGAGTTTCGATCCATATATAAAAATTCCGTGCGGAACAGTCCAACACCCTGCGCTCCATGCTTCAATGCCGCCTCCAGTTCCTTGACAGAACTGATATTCGCTGCCAGCCTCAGTTCAGTTCCATCCTTAGTCACGGCTTCCACGGAAGCGAGCACCTGAAGCTGTTCTTTTCTGCGGAGCTGCTCATCACGTAATGCCGTATAATGGTCAATAATGGATTTCTCCGGCTTCACATAAACCTTACCCAAGTCTCCGTCGACAACCATCATATCCCCAGTCTGGACAGGCAAATTGAGATTGCTCTCCAGTCCCGAAACGAGCGGGATGCCCATCGCACGGGCCATGATCGCGGAATGCGATGTTTTGCCCCCATTCATAGTCACAATTCCTAATACATAGCTTGGATTCAAGTGGGCCGATTGAGATGGAGAAAGCTCCTTGGCTACCAGAATGTAAGGCTGTGTGTCCTTCGGAAGAGTTACTTCCGGCGCACCCAGCAAATGCTTGAGCAACCGATTCCCCACATCCTTGATGTCGATCGCCCGCTCCTTCATATATTCATCATCCAGCAGATCAAACATTGTCACAAAATGGTCAATTGCTTCCTTAACAGCCACCTCGGCTGCTTTATATTGACGCTCGATGATTCCTCGAACTTCGTTCATGAATTCAGGGTCCTCCAATATAGCCAGATGCGCATCAAAAATGCTGGATTCTTCCGGTCCCACCATTTCCCGAAACTCATCCTTAATAAACTGGATTTCACTTTTGGATGTGCGTATCCCTTCATACAACCGCTCGAATTCCTTTGCGAGATCCACCGCATCCATTTTCTGCTCAGGTAAATCCCACTCCCAGCTCGGCAGGACAAAAGCCTTCCCGATTGCCACACCCGCGGCGGCGCCGATGCCTTCTATCATGTTTCTACCCCTCCAACATTCCTGTCATGCAGCACAACGGACATTACCGAGGTCTGACCTTTTTTCACCGTTTTAAACGGAGCAAAGCTCCATGACTTCACACGATCCGGATTCGTAATGACCATAGGGGTCACTAAAGATGGAGCTTGTTCCCGCAGTGCCTGCAAATCAAATTTGATCAGCAATTGCCCTGGTTCCACCGTATCGCCTGCTTCTACCATAGCAGTAAAATTCCCTTTTAGCTGTGAAGTATCAATCCCTATGTGAAGCAGAACCTCAAGTCCCTCTCGTGTAGAAATGCCCAAAGCGTGCATGGTCGGATACAAATGCATAACCGTACCATACACCGGAGACACAAGTTCACCTCGCTCGGGAACAAAAGCAACTCCGTCTCCGACCAGCTTCGTTGCAAAAATTTTGTCCGGCACCTCGTGAATTGGCAGCATTTTTCCATGCACAGGGGCGTTGAACAACACTTGAGGAAGATCACGTTCCATAAGCTTCGCGATTTCCTCACGAATCAGCTCCGAATACGTACCGAATACAACCTGCAAATTTCCCCCGCCCAAGTTGATGAGTCCGGCCGAGCCCAAGGCTTTTATCGCTCCGGTATCAATCAGCCGGTCATTGTGGACGGTGAGGCGCAACCGTGTAATGCAGGCTTCCACCCGAACAATATTTTCCTTCCCACCAAGCGCCTCCAAAATGAGCGGAGCGCTGTAGGGAATATTGCCTGCCCAATCCTCCAGAACTGAACCTTCCTCGCGACCTGGAGTGGGAATACGGAACCTCCGAATCGCCCAGCGGAATAGCACATAATACACCAGACCATACGCCACCCCTAACGGAATCAATAACCAAGCGTTATGTGACAGATGGAAATTGAGTACGTAATCAATAACACCCGCTGAATATGAAAAACCGTGATGAATATCCAACTCGAAGGTAAGCCACATGGCCAGACCGGACATAACCGCATGAACAAGGAACAAATATGGAGCGGCAAACAAAAAAGCAAACTCGATTTGTTCTGATACACCGGTAAAAAAGCAGACCAGGGCAGCAGTCAAAAATGTCTTTTGCACCTTTGGCTTCAAGTCTTCACGTGCTTCCTGAATAATCGCCAGCGCAATGGCAGGAATCGCAAACATCATAATGGGGAACAAACCGGACATGAAATAGCCCGCTGTCGGATCGCCAGCAAAAAAACGAGGTAAATCTCCCTGCACAACGTTGCCAGACGGCGTTTTATATGTACCCAGTTGGAACCAAAATATATTATTAAGCAGATGGTGAAGACCAAAGGCCGCCAGCAGCCGGTATAGAATACCGTAGATAAACAGTCCAAAGCCGCCCAAGCTCGATTCCAGACCTACTATAAATTGCAGTCCTTTCTGAATGAGTGGAGCAATAATCAGCATGAGCCCTGCAAATACAGCTGAGAAGAGGCCAATAAGCAGCAAAACAAATCGGGTACCCCCAAAAAATTGAAGCACCTCGGGCAATTTGATGCTTTTGAAGCGATTATAGGCCACCCCTGAGATGATCCCCAAAATAATACCAATGAGCGTCGCTGGTTGAATGAGTCCGTTTCCAAATCTCAATGTGACCTGATCATATATAGCCATACCAGCCAATGCAGCCAGTCCAGCCTGACCTGCTTGATTCGACATACCCAGTGCAACACCAACCGCAAACAAATACGGCAAAAAATAAAAAATCCCGTTCCCTGCCGTCTTCGCCATATCAGACACCATTGGAAATCCCCAAGTGGACCAGGGAAGGCTACCGAGACTTAGTAATATAGCAGCAGCAGGTAACACCATCGTCGGGAGCATGACAGCACGACCAAGCTGTTGTAAGGATCCGAGCCAATTCATGGCATTCCTCTCCTTTCTATCCCTGATGGTAAGCCGAATAAATACTTTTGTCAAAGCGATTCTCTTGCTTGATAAAAAATACTTATATACGCTTTTAAAGGTCTGAATAACTCCGTTTAAATGGCATACATACATTATATGGATTCCTGTAAAATTCCACACTAAAAACCTTCTCCCCGTATTTCACCGGGGCGAAGGTTTTTCTTCATGTTCAGATTACCCTTTGCGTACAGCTTGGGTTACGGAATCCTCTACCTTAATGCAGCGATCCATAACAACCTTCATTCCATGCTCCTGCGCGATGTCAGCGGCTTCCTGGCTGATAATGCCCTGTTGAAGCCACAAAACCTTGGCACCAATAGCAGCTGCCTCACGAGCAACCTCCGCGCAGTACTCACTGCGACGGAATACATTGACCAGTTCCACAGGCTCAGGCACTTCTTCGAGACTTGCATAGCAAGTTTCTCCTAAAATCGTTTGCCCTGCTGCCGCAGGATTAACCGGAATAATCCGGTATCCCCGCTTTTGCATAGCATAAGACACCATATAAGAGGTCCGGTCCGATTTATCAGACAAACCTACAACCGCAATGTTGCCTACTTGTTCCAAAATGCTTTTGATCTCTTCTCTTGACGGATTTTCAAAAGCCATCCTGTCCCCTCCTGTTCACTTTCAAAGCTTACTTTTATTTTACCCACTCCACAGAGGCGCCAAGCGTCGTCAGATGGTCAAAATATTGCGGATATGATTTGGCAACATGATGCGCATCCTTGATCACCAGCGGTTTCTGGGCCCGCAGACCGACTACCGTCAATGCCATAATAACACGGTGATCAAAATGCGCGTTGATTTCAACGCCTCCTTCGACCCCCTCCGGTCGGCCATGTACGATAATTTCAGCCTGACGTTCCTCCACGCGAGCTCCGGCCTTGGTCAGTTCGTTCAAATAATCGGTAATGCGATCACATTCCTTGTACCGCAAATTTTCCACATTATAAAAACGGGACGTACCGTCAGCAAATACAGCGGCAGCTACCATGGCCAGCACAGCATCGGTCGCAGCATCGCCGTCAAACTCGATTGCCTTCAAACGGCTGTTCCCCTTCACGACAACGGTGTCGTTCTCGTGTGTCAGCGGTACTTCCATCATACGAAGCACATCTACAATAGCACGTTCTCCCTGCTTGCTCTGCTCCTTTAACCGATGAATCGTGACATCCGAGTTCGTTACCGCAGCCGCTGCCAGCACAGCGGCACTGCCCGGGTAATCCCCCTGCACTGTATACGTGCGCGGCTGATAAGATTGTCGTCCCGGAACACGGAAAGACATATAATCGTCACTTGCATGAATGATTATACCTGCCTCTTGGAGCACCTCCAGCGTCTGACCAATAACCACCTTGGATTTCAGATCATGCAGCACCTCGATTTCGCTGTCTTCCTCCAGTAAAGGTGTAAGGAATAGCAAAGCGCTCAAATATTGTGAGCTAACCGAACCGGACACCTGAATTTTGCCGCCCTTAGCTTGACCGCCCTGAATACGAATTGGCAACTTACCTTCGCGATGGTCCACTCTCACACCCAATTGGCCCAGCGCATCAATTAGATCATCATGTGGTCGTTTACCCAATGAGTCAGGATATGTATTAACGAAAGTAACATCCGGACATAAGGATGTAATTCCCATCAAAAAACGGAGCACCGCTCCGGCATTCCCCACATTTAACTCCTTCACAGCACGAGGATGGCTACCAAAACCCGTAATGACAATTTTTTCGTCATCCTCTTCCAGCACCGCCCCCAGATCAGCGATACAACGACGCATAGCATCACTGTCTTCACTATGTGCCGGATAATAAATGGTACTTTGTCCATCGGCAAGCGCCGCTGTGAGCAGATAGCGTGTAGTGTAGTTTTTGGAGGACAAGGCCCCAATCTCTCCCTGCAAGGAAGGGGTAGGTCTAACGATAACATCCATATTGTACATGCTCCTTTTCGATTCAAACCATCCTAGTTTACGTTCATTATACAAGCTGTAGCGTTCATTTCTCTACCCAAAAAAATATACAATATTCATTTAGGTCTACCGGAGTTTAATCCATCAGATTGATTAGTCTCTACTGTCTTTAGGATTAGCCCAATTGACAGCTTAGAGATAGCTTCGCTATCATACATAGAGAGTGTGATGTTTTGCACACGTCAATAACACACGCAGCACCCATTTTACATTAGAAAAGAGGTACAGCCATGACGCAAATCGCCCTGATTGAGCCTTCTGAGCTACGCGCACGCCTGCAAGCAGGAGAACAATTGCAATTGATCGACGTTCGCGAGGCAGAAGAAGTAGCGGAAGGCATGATTGACGGTGCCAAGCATATTCCGCTCGGACAGATTCCGAATCGTCTTGAGGAAATTGAACGTACCGGTGAAATTATCTTTATTTGCCGGAGCGGTTATCGCAGCGAACGAGCCTGCGAATATTTACAACAGCTCGGTTATGAAGGCTGCACTAACATGACCGGCGGTATGCTGCAATGGTCACAAGAGCAGTAACATGCTGCTCACCACAAAAGACGGGATCTTCCCGTCTTTTTTCACAACCCAAAGCTTAGACGCGGTAATGCGTTAAAATATCTTGTTCTTATCATACCACAGCGCCAAAAGATTACACAATCCTCTAGCTTCATCCTCATCCAATTACCCATTCACGAAATCAAAAAACGGAAGCTCCTTCTACCACAAGGGTAAAAAAAACTTCCGTTGTATTACATCAATGCTATCCTTACATATCCATCAATGTATTAGAACCATTGGTGATGGAATACGCCTTCTTTGTCCACACGTTTGAACGTATGCGCACCGAAGTAGTCACGTTGCGCTTGCAGCAAGTTTGCTGGCAGACGCTCAGTACGATAGCTGTCATAATATGCGAGCGCGCTGGAGAAGCCTGGCACTGGAATACCTTGAGATACAGCCACGGAAATCACCTGACGCCATGCGTTTTGGTAAGTTTCTACTACATTTTTGAAGTAGGAATCCAGCAACAGATTTTTCAGAGCAGGATCGCGGTCATACGCATCCTTGATGTTTTGCAGGAATTGCGAGCGGATAATGCAACCGCCACGGAAGATCATAGCAATTTTTCCGTATTTCAAATCCCAATCGTATTCGTCGGAGGCTGCACGCATTTGAGCAAACCCTTGAGCATAGGACACAATTTTACTCGCGAACAATGCTTTACGTACACTTTCGATAAATTCTTTTTTGTCTCCGCTGAAGGATTCAGCATTAGGACCGCTCAGCACTTTGCTTGCCGCAATGCGCTCGTCTTTCATAGCAGACAGGAAGCGGGAGAATACGGATTCAGTAATCATGGACAATGGCACGCCCAGATCCAGCGCGCTTTGGCTTGTCCATTTACCAGTACCTTTTTGACCTGCTGCATCCAGAATAACGTCTACCATTGGTTTGCCTGTTTCGGAATCATATTGGGAGAATATGTCAGCCGTGATTTCGATCAGGTAGCTGTCCAGCTCACCTTTATTCCATTCTGTGAAGATTTCATGAAGCTCTTCCGCATTCACATTCAGGACCGATTTCAACAGGTGATAAGCCTCACCAATCAATTGCATGTCGCCGTACTCGATACCGTTATGCACCATTTTTACATAGTGACCAGCACCGTCGGGACCGATATATGTACAGCAAGGGTCGCCTTCTACTTTTGCAGAGATTGCTGTCAGAATCGGCTCTACCAGCTTGTAGGCACTTTCTTGTCCACCCGGCATAATTGCAGGACCGTTCAAGGCACCTTCTTCGCCACCGGATACGCCTGTACCAATAAAGCGGAATCCTTTTTCCTCCAGCTCCTTACTGCGGCGCTGTGTATCAGGGAAGTAGGCATTGCCTCCGTCTATAATAATGTCGCCCTTGTCCAGATGAGGCACAAGCTGCTCAATCGTGGCATCCGTTGCTTTACCAGCTTGAACCATGATCAGGATTTTACGGGGCGATTCCAGTGAGTTCACAAATTCTTCTATGGAGAAAGTACCCGTCAGTTTCTTACCTTCTGCTTCTTTGATAAGATCATGCGTTTTTTCGGGAGAGCGGTTAAATACCGAGACGGTAAAGCCTCTGCTCTCAATATTAAGGGCCAAATTCTTACCCATTACCGCCAGGCCGATCACACCAATCTGCTGTTTTGCCATCTGGTTCCTCATCCTTTGCAACATATTTTTTATTCTATATCGCCGCTTTACCGTATTACACTTTATGTGAATCGGAACACGTGCAATTCTATTTTAACGTTTTTGGTGTCAGAAGTGAACCCCTGTCTATTCGCAGATCAAAACACCCCATTTTCATGAGGTGTTCGGTTATACTAAATCTGCATTATTATGCTTCCATCATCAGCAGTTGGCGGGATAGCGCTTGCAGGCGTTCATGACAGTTCTCGGCTCTGATCGTATCTCCCTCTATCATTGCCGTGAAAAGCTTCTCCAGTTCATCATCCACTTCCATTCTGAGCAGCAGCAGTCGGGTCTCTCCCTCATTGGAAATATACATTTCCTCCATCTCCTGCGCTGACAGCACGGGTCCCTTCTGATAAATAACGCGTTGCTTAAAACCGGTAACCTCGACCAGACGAATGACCTCACCGAACAAAATATTTTCCACCAAAATATGATGGTCCTTAACTCTTTTGACAATGGCATGGCCTCGGGTGCTTCCAATCAGCTTTTCCAACCACTCCGCCAGCTTGGCGTCGCGGATCACATAATCTCCGGCCAACTTGTAGTGCCCTGTACGCAATTGTTGAAAACGAAGCTTCACCAGCTTACGTCCGGTCCTTACCGACAGCACCAGGTATGACTCATCCTCGCTCCAGTACAGCGAATATCCTTCCGATATCAAATCCTTGATCAGATTATGGATATGCCGACGGCTAAACCGGAGCTCCAAATTGCAATATTCTACCTCGCAGCCCTTGTTCACGGCATTCCCTCCTTTTTCAAGTCCGATTCAAGAAGTCCGGCTACAGCAAAGCCTGCGGCTTTCCCGCTTGATCTTCCCTTGCTCTATTTTATACTTCATTTTATGTAAGGGTACTTGGTTATTTGACCTATTTTTATGAGTAACAACGCACAATCCTACTTTTGCCTTATACGCTTATCCTAAACCCGGCCTAAAGTCGGTCAAGCCTGCTGCCATTATGCTATAATCGGACATATTGCGCCACACGAAATGGCTTAACCCAGTTACAGGAGGAAAAGGTATGACATTCAGTGGATTTACTGCAAAGGACTTTGATGTTTTTGAAATACCGGGGCTGGAGCCTCGCATGGAGGTACTGATTGAACAGGTTCGACCCAAACTAGAAGCGATTGGTGCGGAGCTGGCTTCTTTCCTGACGGACCTGTGCGGCGAGCCCATGCACGTTCATGTTGCAAGGCATGCACGACGCAAAGTAAACCCACCCAAGGATTCTTGGGTAGCTTGGGCGGCGAATAAGCGTGGATACAAGGCGTTACCGCATTTTGAGGTAGGTATGTTTGCTTCACATCTATTCGTCATTTTTGCGATTATTTATGAAAGTCCGAACAAAGCTACGTTTGCCCAGGCACTTAAAGCCAGCCTGAGCGATGTACGCTCAAACATACCGGATCATTTTTACTGGTCCATGGACCATATGGCTCCGGAAGGTACAGAGCAAAAACAAATGGACGAGAAGGATTTTCAAACGATCATCGACAAGCTGCAGCAGGTTAAAAAAGCCGAGGTCATGTGTGGTATCCGTATCGACCGGGACGACCCACTCGCCAGTGACGGAGCTGCATTGCTACAGACAGTGCGCTCTACTTTTGAGCGTTTGCTGCCGCTGTACCAAATTGCCTTCTCGAAAGAGTAACCAACATTAGCTAAACAAGCTACTATTCAGGCTTTGGCCGACTTTCTGTGCGGATTACGCGCCAAAGCCAAATGACAGCAGAACATAAGCAGCATTACAACTCCGCTGATGATAAATGGAGCTGTGTGTCCAGCGCGGTCCCACAGCACTCCTGAAACGAGTGGACCGATGACCATGCCGGAGCCTTGAAGTGTCAGAAAAAAGCCCCATATCGTCGCTCGTTCGCTTTCCGGGATCAATTTAGCGAGGAAGGTATTCCATGCAGGTAAAATGAGCGCATAACCCAAGCCAATGAGCGCTACGGATACGAACACAAGTGGAATGGATCGGACGGCGGAAAAGAAAAACAGCGTAATCCCGGCAAGCAAAAAACCGGCGTGCAGAAAATACTCTGTTCCCAGCCGATCCACCAGCTTTCCGCAAGGAATAAGCGCCAGCACCGTCACCCCGCCACCCGCGATCAGAAATACACTGTACAGATTCGGCGAAATGCCGAGGTCTGTCCGGGCATACAGCGTCAATACCGGGCTGATCAGACCGATAACAAACGACTGCAAAAACAGCGCCGGGTAAATTAACGGGTTTACATCAAGTTTTGTTTTGAGAGAGTTGAAAGTTTCCTTGATTCCTCCCAGTAGCGGCTCCTTTTGCTTCGCGAGACCGTCGGAGGACACCAAGGCGCTCCGTTGCAGCGCTCCTTGGTCAGCAGTTTTTTTGCGTCCGGGCAGCATAAGGGAGACCAGCAACAACACAATGCTGCATCCTGTCAAAATCATAAACACCATTCCGTAGGAATGACCATAATGTGCCATAGCGAAATTCATAACAAGCGGCCCCATTCCAGTTCCGCCCATGGACGCAATTTCCAATGTGCCCATCGCCGCACCATTGCTGTTATTAGGCCCGGACATTTCAGTCGTTCCAGTCATGACACAGGGCCAGAGCGGAGAAGTGCCCAGACCGAGCAGCAGACAGGCGACTACGAGCCACACTGGCTCTGTCAGCACACTTAGCATGATCACCGCTACAAGTGTGAACAGCAACGCGGACGACATCGTTCCCCGGTAACCGAGCCGTTCAGCTATCCAGCCTGCCGGTGCCCGGAACGCATTATCGCCAAAATATTGAAGTGAAAAGGCCAAACCGATGATTCCAGCTGACAGTCTGAGCGTTTCTCCCATATATACCGGCAGGATAGCTACCAGAAGAGATCCCTTCATAAATTCAACCAGAAATACCAGTACCCATAATTCTGCAAAAAAGGGAGACCACAACCGCCGAGGATTTTTTTCTCCTCCGATTTGCTTCATCTGTCCCACATCCTCTACCTTCGTTTTTTTTGTCATGAAGTCCGGGCTGTCCCCATGCTCCTCTCATTTACAAATAAAAGCACCGTCAACCGCTTGCATTCCTACTTTAAACTGCTATACTCAATTTTGTTCTATTATCACTTGCCAGGATTGTCGAAATCCTGCACGAAAGGTTGTGACAACACTAATGAATCAAAGCAACACCCCGCTTTTTACTGCTTTGAAAAAGCACGCTCAGAGCAACCCGGTTCAATTTCACATCCCAGGTCATAAAAAGGGAGTGGGCGCAGATCCGGAATTTCGCGAATTTATGGGGGATAATGCCTTTTCGATAGATATGATCAACATCGCTCCATTGGACGATCTGCATCAACCTACGGGTGTCATCGAAGAAGCCCAAAAGCTTGCAGCAGAAGCCTATGGAGCAGATTATACTTACTACAGTGTACAGGGTACAAGTGGAGCTATCATTACTATGATTATGTCCATCTGCTTGCCAGGTGATAAAATTATTGTACCCCGAAATGTACACAAATCTATAATGTCTGCCATTATATTGTCTGGAGCAAAGCCTGTATTCGTATCTCCGGTCAGTGATGAGAATCTTGGTATCCACCACGGGATTACAACCAAGTCCGTACGCCGGGCACTGGAACGCCATCCTGACGCCAAAGGCGTCCTCGTCATCAACCCGACATATTACGGTGTGTGCGCCGATTTGAAAGAAATTGTAGATCTCGCTCACAGCTATAATGTGCCGGTCCTGGTCGATGAGGCCCACGGTGTACTGATTCATTTTCATCCTGATCTGCCAATGTCCGCCATGGAGGCGGGAGCAGATATGTCAGCTACAAGCGTCCATAAGCTGGGCGGTTCCTTGACACAAAGCTCCATTCTGAATGTGAATACCAAAAACGGATACGTCAATCCGCAGCGTGTGCAGACGATTTTCAGTATGCTGACAACGACATCCACTTCGTATATTCTGCTGGCTTCGTTGGACACATCCCGACGTAACCTGGCGCTTAACGGTCATGAAATAGCACAACGTGCTCTGGACTTGGCTGAATATTGCCGTGCAGAGGTCAATAAGATTGAAGGGCTGTACTGCTTTGGGAGTGAGATTCTCGGCACGGAGGCTACCTATGATTATGACCCAACCAAAATTACGGTTCATATCCGCCATTTGGGCCTTACCGGGTATGACGTGGAAAATTGGCTGAGACAAAACTACAATATCGAGGTTGAGCTTAGCGATATGTACAATATTCTCTGTCTGGTGACCCCTGGGGATACGAAAGAGGATATTGAGATTTTATTGAAAGCTCTGCGTGAGTTGGCCTCCACACATTATTCTACAGGTCAGCAGCATGAACTGGATGTAAAAATACAGGATATCCCGCAGCTCTCCCTGATTCCAAGAGACGCTTTTTACGGAGATACGGAAGTGGTACCATTCAAGGAATCTGCTGGACGCATTATTGCAGAATTCATTTATGTATATCCGCCAGGTATTCCGATCCTGCTGCCGGGCGAAGTGATCTCACAGGACAATATTGATTATATTGTCGATCATGTGGAAGTAGGCCTGCCTGTTAAAGGGCCTGAGGATCGAACGGTACATCAAGTGAAGGTTATCGTCGAAACGGACGCCATTTCCTAAGTCTCCTGAGCCGTAACAAGCTTGAAAAATCTTATAAGCATCTTAAAAGCTTAACAAAAAAAGCCCCCAAATGGGGGCTTTTTCATCAGCTAACAATGTTGTAACAGCCGATAGATCTAATGTTATTCGTATTGGGCAACCAGCTCGCTGTATGCCTCTTCTACACGTTTCCATTCATCTTCGTCCTCAATATTGTAAAGCACCATTTCTTCGTTTTCTTCTTCCATACGAAGAATAATGCCGTCTGCTTCAGGATTGCCGCGCTCCAGCAGGAGAGCGTAAACGTGATTTTCTACGTCAAAGGTCTCTACCAGCACCATTTCTACATCTTTGCCATTTTCATCAGTTAGCGTAAGAACCATTTCTTCATGTTCGTGGTCATGATCGTGGTTGCAGGCTTCACCGTGTTCATGTTTGTGATCACTCATGGAAATACCTACCTTCAAATTGTTTTATTTTCCCCCGTATCGTAACATGATCAAGGGTACAGGTCAATTTGTGGTATGCCTAATTTATCGCTGTAATAACTTTTTCGGACACCAGTGTATAGCTGCCATCTTTGCTTTCTTTAATGTAGAAACCGACCCGGTAATTCCCTGCTGTTTTAAAATCATACGTAAAGTCGTTTGTACGGAACCAAAAGTTATCCTTTTGTGCTCCGCTGATATCCTGAGACTGAATATCTTTCACATTACCCGTCGGGTCGGTAATCGCTACCTTCACTCCGGAGATATCCGCTTTCAGTGTATCAATTTGACTGAATACATTGAATTTCACTTTGTTGCCTTTATTCACGTTGCCGAACACCGTATCGCCCTTGAACAAGAACATGTGTACATTCGGTTGGTCAAAAACAACTTTTCCACCGGACGGATCAAAACTGACAATTCCGTTAAAATCCCGAATGGGCACATACGTTTTGCCATCAATGACAACCGCGCCATCCTTCGACACCTCACCGTTAATAATCAGCTTCACTTGGTCCTTGGCGGATTCCGCCGAAATAACGGTCCCTCCCATTATCGAAAAGGCCATCACTAGGGCCATCACTTTTCTCCACTTCATCGCTAGATATCCCTCCATCATTATCTGTTAAAAACCTTCTGTTGTACATTTATACCTAGCTCAGCCGCACAAGTTGCGCTAGGCATCACAAATTGTCCAAAGTTTTTGATAAGGCGTAAAATCTTTAATTTCTAACAGCATCAATGGTAAGATACGACTGAAGAGGATTTATACACATTTAGCCTGGAGGGTGAAATACGAATGAGCCTGACCATACAAATGCTAGGCACAGGCAATGCCTTTGCCAAAAGCTATTACAACAATAACGCGCTGCTAGACAGTGAAGAAGGCAAGCTGTTAGTCGATTGTGGAACAACCGCTTCGCTGGCTCTGCACCAAATGGGTGTCCCATTACCCGAAATTGACGCCATTCTAATCACCCACATTCACGCCGATCATGTCGGGGGTCTGGAAGAGTTTGGCTTTCAAATGAATATCCTACATGGCCGCAAACCTGTGCTTTGTATCGCAGAACCGCTAATTCATCCATTATGGGAAAATACGCTCAAGGGGGGCATGTCACAGCAAGGAATGATTGGCAAGCTGGAGGATGTGTTTGAGGTAAACGTACTGACGCCTGGTGAATCCACCAGCTTCATATCCGGCGTCGAAGTTGAACTCATTCCTACTCGTCATATCCCTGGTAAGGACAGCTACTCCCTGTTCATTAATGACCGTCTTTTTTATAGTGCGGATATGACCTTTGATCCAGGCCTGCTGAATCAACTGGTACACGAGCGGGGCTGTCGCAGCATTTTGCATGAGGTTCAATTACAGGGTGCAGGAGAAGTTCATACGACGTTGGACGAGCTGCTCAGCTTGCCAATCCAGCTTCAAGAGCGGATTCGTCTCATGCACTATAGTGACGATATGGAGCAATTCAAGGAAAAAGCTGGAGTCATGTCCTTTCTGGAGCAGCAGCGCGTATACAACATTGTGGAGTTGGAACGCACAAAGCAAAAATAATACTGGATTCAAAGTGAGAAAGCAAAAAGCCGCCGGGTTTCCAACTGGAAAAGAGCCCGGCGACGTGCCATATACTTGCGTGTAGTTATGTGCTTAGGGATAGATGCTTGAAATAAACGTCAGAACAACGGCAACTGATCTAAATTATTCGTAGGATCTCCATCTGCATCTCCGCGAATCCGTTTGCTTCCGTCCTTGGCTTTGAAAACATTGACCCCTTCAATCGAGCCTGCTTCAATTTCATTTAAAGCCTGACTGTAATCCAAAACCCGTCCGGTAGAAGTCTGAAATGACGTCAGATCACCATCACCGTTTTTACGTACTGCCGTAATTTGTTCCCGTTCTACATTAGTCATGCTGCATCGCTCCTTATCCATAGTATAGTGGAGGAATTTTACTAGCATGCACCCTATGCAGAATTATATACATCTTTGGGCTGCCAGCTACAGCTTTTTGCGCATACGTACATGTGGAATACCTGCATCGTCAAAAGGCTCTTCCGAAATCGTTTCATAACCAAACTTCCCGTAAAACTTTTCAGCTTGACATTGAGCATCCAGCAGCGAATGCAGCATCCCCAGCTCACGTGCGCGTTCCTCCAGAGCCAGCAGCAATATACGTCCATACCCCCCGGAGCGATGCTCCTTGAGAACCGCAATACGTTGCATTTTAGCTGTATCTTCCTCATAATAGGTCAAGCGTCCCGTTGCCACCATCTCACCATGATCAGAGATCAACAAATGATGTGCAGTATTCCCCAGCTTGTCAAAATGGTCAATTTCTAGATTGAGAGGAACTTTTTGCTCCTCGACAAACACCTTGGTACGGATCAATATCGCTGCCTGTAGCTGTTCTTCTGTCGTCACACTGATAATTTCTGCGGCCATTCATCTGCTCCCCCTTATGCTGCTTCAATTTGCAAACCCACTAAATTTGAATTATATATATAAATGGTGATGAAGTACAAGCTTATTTCTATTTTTCTACTTTACATTTATGGTTAATACATGATATTATTTAATAACCGAAGGACGGTAGCTCAGCGGGAGAGCATTATCTTGACAGGGTAAGGGTCATGGGTTCGATCCCCATCCGTCCTATACGTCAAAAAGCCTTGATACTCAAGGCTTTTTTTGTTTGCCTAAAAATAAAAAAATCTCATAGCTAAAACTCCAAGTGACTTATTGTGTATATCCCCCTTCTCTCTTCTTCATTCACTTTATCCACCTATTATAAAAATCTCTTCATCTCAACAGTAGCTTCGCTATGACATAACTTACATTTTATAAAATTCATCGAAAATATAATGAAAATCAAATGGAATTTTTAGAAAGAAGGAATTAGAAATGCGTGCTTTTCAATTGACTGAAGATGGTTCTATCGAAACCAAATTAACCGGAAAGGAATTGCTGGCTAATCCACTACTGAATAAAGGAGTGGCTTTTACTCTTGAAGAACGGCAGCAGCTTGGACTTGACGGTCTCCTGCCTCCTACCATATTGACTATTGAGGAACAGGTTCAACGGGTTTACGAGCAATTTCAGAGCCAACCGGATAATTTGCGTAAAAATATCGCGTTAAACGATCTGTTTAACCGGAATACAGTCCTATACTATCGCTTGCTCTCCGAGCACCTAAGCGAAATGCTTCCGATTGTTTATACTCCAACGGTCGGTCAGGCTATACAGGAATACAGTCATGAATATCACAAACCCGGCGGTATGTATTTATCTATTGGTAACCTTTCCGCCATTAAAGAAGCTTTTAAAAATTTGAACCTGGACCCTGAGGATATTGACCTCATCGTAGCCACGGATTCTGAAAGTATTCTTGGAATCGGGGACTGGGGAGTTGGTGGAATTAATATCTCCATCGGTAAGCTTGCTGTTTATACTGCCGCTGCCGGTATTGATCCTAGCCGGGTGCTGGCAGTTGTTCTTGATGCAGGTACGAACAACGAAATACTATTGGAAGATCCTTTATACATGGGGAACCGTCACAAGCGTGTTCGCGGAGAACAATATGACCAATTTATTGACACCTATGTTCAGACTGCACTTTCTTATTTTCCGAATGCGCTACTGCACTGGGAAGACTTGGGTAATGTCAACGCCCGGAACATTATCAATAAATACGGAAGCAGTATTTTGACATTTAACGATGATATTCAAGGCACTGGTGCAGTTACGCTCGCAGGTGTTATGTCTGGTGTCAAACTGTCTGGTGTCCCACTGAGCAAGCATCGAGTTTTGGTCTTTGGTCCAGGAGCCGCTGGTATCGGTAATGCAGATCAAATTAGTGCAGCCATGATGCTGGAAGGACTATCGGAAACTGAAGCAAGAAGTAACTTCTGGGCTTATGATTACCGCGGTCTGCTTACTAATGAAACAGAAGGACTTTTCCCATTCCAGGTTCCTTATGTACGAGACGCCGCAGAATATCGTGATTGGGAACGTGTGGAGGACGGCAAAATTCCACTTTTGGAAGTCATTCGCCGGGTGAAACCAACCATTTTGATCGGAACCTCTGGTGTTACCGGAGCATTTAGTGAGGAAATCGTTAAAGAAATGGCTAAGCATACAGAACATCCGATTATTATGCCTATGTCTAATCCAACTCCACTGGCTGAAGCAACTCCGGAAGACTTGATCCGCTGGACTGAAGGAAAAGCATTGATTGCAACAGGCAGCCCTTTTGAACCGGTAACCTATAATAATGTTAAGTTTGAAATTGGACAATCCAATAATGCTTTCGTATTCCCTGGTCTAGGTCTTGGCGCGATTGTAGTGAAATCCAAAATCATCACAGACAGCATGTTTGCCGCCGCTGCCCATGCAGTAGCCGATATAGTCGATTTGTCACAGCCAGGAGCTTCCCTTCTACCGAAAATCAGCGAGTTGCGTGAAGTATCTGAAGCAGTAGCTGTAGCAGTTGCAGAGGCTGCCGTTCAGGATGGCATAGCACGTCACCAGCCCGATGATATCCGCCAAGCGGTTCGGGATGCAATGTGGGACTGCAAGTATAGACCCATTAAACAGAATGGCAAAAAAACGGTCCTGGTTTAAGATTATCAGGTTAACTTGCATACAAGCAAAGTAATGATTGATTACCCGATGTCCGCCAGCCATTTGGTGGACATCTTCATTATTGGAAGCAACATCATGGCAACAGGTCATATTTTTATCATTTTAATTCCTAATTTATTTCATCCTTCAAATCCCATTTTAACCTTATAAAATCAAAAAATAATATTTGTCGGTTTTTATCGCTATATTTCACTAGTATGTAATCGATATTCTCCAAATTTAATAAATACCTAACATTTAGAAAGCAAATAGACGAAATATATAAGGGATAGGTTGTATATTAAAAATATAGTTCAACTTAAAGGAGAAGAAGCACGTGAAAAACTTGAAGTGGAGTACTATGTCCTTTTTTGGTAAAAATCTATTGATTTCATTCCTTAACATCGTATTGATCGGTACGATTCTCATCACATCCAGCTACATCCTTCAAAAGAACATTCTCACCACACAGCTACAAGACCAGGTTAAGGTGTTAACCAAAAAATGGGCAAATGATGTCGATAAAACAAAAGTGCAACAAGCCTTGACCGAAAAAGATTATAATGGCCCTGTTCAGCAAGATCTACGCAAATTTCTCGACTCTATTCACACCTTTTATCCAAATGTTGCCCAAGCTTACATATTTGGTACAGAGTTAAAAGAAGGAGACCAAACCTCCATTATTGGCGTTCCCACAAATTTGGTTCAATCGTTCCAGGATTCCAAACTGAACATAGGGGATATGTATACTCTTCCTATTGAAAATGCAACCGCCGTAAATGAAATGCTAAAAACGAAAGAATCGGCGTTGAGCAGCTTTTACACCGACGATTATGGCACATGGACGACCATTGTTTATCCCATTACAGATGCAAGCGGTAAAATTACGAGTTCCATTTTCTTTGACGTAGACGCAAGCTCGGTACCTGCCGGACTTCAAAAACTGCTTTTATACGGTGTATCCCTGCTCATTCTGTTCCTTGCTATTTTCTTAACCATTCAATATTTACTGGTAAAACGTACCCTTTCCCCGATTCGCAGCTTGATGAAGGGCATCGAGGAAGTGAGCGAGGGCAATCTGAATGTTAGCATCAAAACAGGCCAGGATGATCTTGGCATTATCAATCAAAAGTTTAATACCATGATCAAACGTATTAACGATACGATGGTAAAAGTACAGGATACGACGCAAGAGGTTACAGGATCAGCTCAGGAATTGCTAAGTATTAGTGAGAAAAACAGTGAGAATACGAACATCATTAACAGCAATATTCAGGAAATAACCCAAGGACTTGAATCCCAGGATCACGCTGCGCTTGAAAGCTCCCGGGCTATGAATGAAATGGCTACGGTTATCCAAACCATTGCCGGAAGCTCATCTTCCGTAGCAGATCAAGCTTATTCCATGGAAAAACGTTCGGTAGAAGGCAACCAGGTAGCCCAAAAGCTATCTACTCAAATGGATTCTATCTCCACTACATTAGAAAGAACCGTTGATTCCGTTAATGCGCTACAGAACCGATCTAACGAAATCAGTAATATCGTAAGCATCATTACAGGCATTGCCAGCCAAACCAATCTGCTCGCACTGAATGCCTCCATTGAGGCCGCCAGAGTAGGTGAGGAAGGGAAAGGCTTTGCAGTAGTAGCAGGAGAAGTGCGTAATTTGGCTGAGCAATCTCAAGAATCCGCTAGACAAATTGCCGAGCTTATTGGGGAAATTCAAAAGGAAATTGGACAAACGGTGGAAGGAATGAGTCTAGGCGTGAAGGAAGTTCAAATCGGGCTGGAAGTCACACGTCAGACGGGCGAAATGTTCTCGGAGATTTTGAATGCGGCCAATAAAGTATCGTCACAAATTCAGGAGGTATCCAGTGCGACAGAGCAGATTTCAGCCAGCACGCAGGAAATGTCAGCAACCTCTGACGAGTTGTCTTCCACAGTAAGTAAAACAGCAGACAGCAGCAAACAAATTGAGCACACCATTGGAGAACAGGCTGAGTCGATGGCTTCTATCGTCAAAGCTTCAGACAAGCTTACCTTGATGTCCGGGGAGTTAGGAGAGCTTATTTCATTCTTCAAGGTAAATCGGAAATCCTAACGATCTACCTTCAATAAACCAACGAAAACAAAGAACCTCTATTCTGCGCATTGTGCGAATTAGAGGTTCTTTGACATACTCGTCACGTACTTTAGTTTATAAAGCCTTCCAGCGCTGAGGTTGGCTTGCCGTCAGCCTGCCAAGCACCTTTGTTATAGCCCTGATTATAACCTGGGGTTGCAGCCGGCTCCCAATAAAATACTCCCAAGCCTTTGCCGCCCGCGATGCTGCGAACCTTTGTTTTGATGTCGGCAATAAATGCCTTGGAGGTTGCAGGTTCATTATATTCCATTCCGATTTCACTGATAACAATACCTTTGCCGTATTTTGCAATGAGATCATTGGCATTGGTAATCGTCTGGTTCACTTTTCCCTGCCAGTTCGAAGGAGACGGATACAGAGAAAACCCGATGAGGTCAAACTGAGCTCCATTGTCAATCAAGCCGCCAATATTCCAGGCTAAGGTGGAGCCATTATCCCCGTTTGCCAGGTGTACGATCGTTTTTGTGCTGCTGCTTACCGATTTTACAGCATTATTCCCTGTATTGACGAGCCATGCGTAGTTTTTCATGTTCACCGAGGCTTTACCGTCTTCCCAGAGCATTCCATTGTTCGTTTCATTGCCGATTTGCACCCAGTCCGGTGTTACCCCCTTGCTTTTCACCGTGTTCATAACATAAACCGTATGAGACCAGACCGCGTCCATAAGTTGCGTAAATGTAAGATTTCGCCACGCATAAGGTTTGTTCTGCTGTCCGGGATCAGCCCATGAATCGCTGTAGTGCAGCGTCAGCATGACGCTCATACCCAATTTTTTAGCTCGCTGCGCCAGTTCTGCTGCCTTTTCGGCATTCATGTATCCGCTTCCATAATCCTTCATGTCAGGGTTTACCCACACCCGGATACGCACCGAGTTGATCTGATAATCGTCCCGCAAAATTTGCAGCACATCTCGGCGAACCCCTTTTTTATCCTTCCAGGTCATACCTTGCGCTTCCATTCCTGCTACCCAGCTTATATCTGCTCCTTTGGCAAAAGCAGGGGCGGCCGAAGCCGCACCACCTCCCACAGAGCCAAATGGATACAAAAAGCTGGATAACAAGATCAACATCGCAAATACCATAATCCGTTTACTTGTTTTCATAAGTCATCCCCCATCTGAATTGTGTACACCTCATTGCCTCTTGCAAATTTACCTAGAAACTCATTCGGGAAAACGCCAGCCATCACAGTCTATACTATTTCCGATTTACTCCGCTCTGTCTTTAGTACCTTAACAGCATAGGCATCCAATCGAACCTTACCGTCTTCCACCACATGATTTTCGAGCATATCCGCATAAATATGTCCATCCAGCCGAATCTCTTGTGGCTCATGAGTGAAATTCAGTATGAAAATATAGTCATGAACTCCATCGGTACGAATCGCCGTATTCACTCCATGCGGCAATTGAACATTGAGCGCTTTACTAATTCCTGCGCCATCAATTAAACTTTTGTAAAAATGACTGTGAAATGATCCGGTGTTGCGTGAGGCGATATAATAAGCTTTTCCCTGTCCCAAGCGGTTCATCGTCAAGGCTGGGCGTCCTGCATAAAAGTCTGAACCGTATAGAGCCAGTACCTCTGCTCCTTCCGTATGAATGAGATCACACAATTCCACAGCTTCATACTCACCATGCAGATCCAACTCATTGCCTTCAACTGGAAAAATATGATTACGGTCGTGATCATGCAGCGCGTCAATCTCTTCCGACCAGATCCCAAGCGTCTTACGAAGCGGCCCCGGAAAGCCTCCAAGGAAGCACAAATCATGTTCATCCACAATACCGGACCAATAGGTTGCTACAAAAATGCCACCGCTTTCAACAAATTTTTGGATACGTTCGCCCACACCGCTGCGCACCATATACAGCATTGGAGCTACCACAAGTTTGTATTTAGAGAAATCTGCATCCATATGAATGACATCTACAGGCACACCCTGCTCCCACAAAGCCAAATAATGTGCTTCAGCTGTCTCCTCATATTTTACACCTTTATTACGTGGACCTTGTGAGTCGTTGACCGCCCAGCGGTTCTCCCAATCAAAAATTACTGCCGCCTCTGCTGGTACAGATGTGCCGATAACCTCCTCCAGTTTTTCCAGCGCGTTGCCCACATTTGTCACATCCCCAAACACCCGAGTATGCTCATGCCCCACATGATCGACGACTGCACCATGTAATTTTTCACTCGAACCACGGCTTTTCCGCCACTGGAAATACTGGACTGTATCTGACCCGTGTGCCACAGCCTGTAAAGACGATAGCAGATGCATTCCTGGCCGCTTCAGCTTGCTAATCTCCTGCCAATTCGTCAAGCTTGGCGTACTCTCCATCAGTATCCATGGCTTCCCGCCCTTGATTGAACGGATAATATCATGCATCATGGCCACTTTGGCAGCCTGACGGCTATCATCTCCTCCACGGTCATGCCACGTTGGATAGCTGTCCCAGGATACAACATCGAGCAGATCAGCGAACTTCCAGTAATTCAATCCTTCAAAAAACTCCATCAAATTTGTGGTGACCGGAAGTGCCGGGTTCGCAGCCTTGAGCGGCACAATCTCATGTTTGATAAAATCTGCGGTCTGATCGGTCACAAACCGTCTCCAGTCTAAATTCATAGCATGGACCTGCGTTTCACCGTGAGGAGCCGGAGACTCGATTTGGCTCCAATCCGTAACCGTATGACTCCAGAAGGTCGTCCACCATGCGTGATTAAGCTTATCCAGCGTGCCGTATTTATCCTTCACCCAGGTACGAAATGCCTCCTGACAATAATCACAGTGGCAATCCCCACCAAATTCATTGGAAATATGCCAACCAATGACAGCCGGATGATTTGCATAGCGCTCGGCCAGCTTTGTATTCATGATGCCTACTTTTTCCCGGTATACAGGCGACGTAGAACAGTGATTATGACGAAACCCATGCAAGTTACGGACACGGTTAGCCTCTACACGCAGCACCTCGGGATATTTTTGTGACATCCAGGCAGGTCTTGCTCCACTGGGAGTAGCTAAAAACGCATAGATCCCGTTCTCAGCAAACGAATCCAGGATACGGTCCAGCCATTCGAACGTGAATACGCCTTCCTCAGGCTCCAATGCCACCCAGGAAAAAATGCCAACGGACATCACGTTACATTTAGCCAGTTTCATCAGACGAATATCCTCTTCTAGCACCTCGGGATCATGCTGCCATTGCTCCGGGTTATAATCCGCTCCATGCAGCATACGTGGAACTCGCTCACTGATTGGCGGGTATTTGATTATGTTTTGCTGCGACACTGTAAATCATCTCCTTTAAATCAATATGCTTTACTCTTTGACAGAACCAAGCGTCATACCTTTAACAAAATACTTTTGTAAAAATGGATATACAATCAGAATAGGAGCTGCACCAATAAAAATCTGTGCTGCATTCACTGTCGTTTGTGAAAGCAACTCCATCTCTTTGGGACTCATACTCATAGAGCTCATATCCTTCTGAATGATTACCGTTTGCAGGAATGTAGCCAATGGATAATCCTTGGCATTGCTCAAATAGAGTAGGCCGTCAAACCATGAGTTCCAGTGAAATACCATACTAAACAACGCAATCGTCGCAATGGATGGCATGGATATCGGCAAAAATATACTAAACAAGGTCCGAAAATGACCTGCCCCGTCAATCAGTGCAGCCTCCTCCATCTCTTTGGGTATTCCTCTAAAAAAGTTCAACATGAGGATGACCAGAAATGTGTTGACCGCTCCTGGCAAAACAAGAACCCAAAAGCTGTCCATGAGATGAATCTTTTGAATAACCATATAGAATGGAACCAGGCCACCGTTAAAAATCATACTGAATACAAACAGCCATGAATATACGTTTCGGCTACGGAACACAGATGTTTCCTTTGAAAGTGGATAAGCAGCTAAGAAGGTAATGAGCAGCGTCAAGCCAGTTCCCAGCACGGTCCGGAGAACAGAGATCCAGATAGAGTGCAGAAAAATAGGATTATTCATCGTCTTCTTGTAGGCTTCTAATGAAAATTGCACCGGCCACAGTCCAACCAGATTGGCATCTGCTGCTGATTTGGCGCTAAATGATACCGCCAATACATGAATTAACGGAACGATACACATGATGGATAAAAATATAAGTAAGCAAATATTAAACACATTGAAGATGCGATATGCCTTTGTTTTATGATACATGACTCTCCCTCTTTCAGCCTCGTGGAATCAAAATATACGGTAACCTGCCCATTTGTAAGCAAGTCGATAAGATATCAGAATGAGAACCATACTAATAACGGATTTGAACAACCCGATGGCGGTGGCAAAGCCCATTTCCCCATTAATTAAGGCTGTCCGGTAGACGAATGTGTCAATAATATCGCCTTTTTGGTATACCAACGGATTATAAAGGTTAAAAATCTGGTCAAAACCGGCATTCAGGACATTGCCTAGTGCAAGCGTACCGACAACCACCACCATAGGAATCAGCGAAGGTACAGTGATGTGTAGCGTCTGTCTCCAGCGGCTCGCCCCATCCATCTCGGATGCTTCGTACAACGAAGGATTAATGCCCGCCAGTGCGGCGAGAAATACGATGGTGTTGTAGCCAAACTCCTTCCATATATCCGATACAATGACAGTAAAACGAAACCAGTTATTTTCTCCCAGAAAAAAGATGGGCTGAATCCCGAAACTTCCGAGAATGCGGTTCATAAATCCATCTGTAGCCAACAGGTCAATCAAAATACCTCCTAAAATTACCCATGATAGAAAATGGGGCAGGTAAACCAGTGTCTGAATGGAACGCTGAAGTCCAACCTTGCGGATTTCATTGAGCAGTATAGCAAAAACAAATGGAATCAGCAGATTAAAAAACATCTTTAATACAGCGATAATTAGCGTGTTCCAGACGACCTGAAGACTGTCTTCCCGTTGAAACAAAAAGCGAAAATTATCCAGTCCAACCCACTCGGAACCGGTTATGCCGAGCCAAGGCTTGTAATTTTGAAAGGCCATGACAATGCCGCCCATCGGAATGTAGCTGAATACAATTAAGAAAATGATGGCTGGCAGCAGCATAATATGAAATGGCCACGTACGTTGCAGACTTCTCATTGCAGTTCCTCCTGTAACTCTCATGTTATACTTCAATTATAGAGACGTTTCCGCTGTCCCGACAGTTCAAATAACCAACATACATGGCACAAAAGCAATCATTTTTAGTCTCACCATGGGAGTGAAAGTCTATCTCGTATTCATAAAGATAACGCATTTATTTCCATTTTATTCTGGTAATCTGTATTAAAAAGGCTGCCCGTTTGGGCAGCCTTTTTACCATTTTTAACTATTATTACTTTTCAACGCTTTTATACCATTCGTTCACTTCATTTGTAATTTGTTCGCCTCCAGCAGTCTTCCACGTCTGCACGAAGGTGTCAAAGGCCGAGATCGGCTGTTTACCATAAATAATTTCATTGAAGGTCTGGTTTTCAATCTTGTCCAGGTAGTCTTTTTTGGCCTTCATGATTGGCGTAGTAGGCCCCGTGAACTGATCCTTCATGGAGATGTCCTTTTGTTCCATCAACACCTTGGCAGCCGCAGGAGTACCTTGCCCATAATTAACCATTACATCCTTCTCCAGACGGGTCTTCGCTTCCCCGCCGTTAGCCAAGCTTAACAAAGCTTTCATTTGGGCATCAGGTATACGCGCACCATCACGAACCAGCAAATAACGAACAGAGTTTACATAACCTCCTGCTATTTTGTCGATAGGCAACAACATTCCGCTCGCATCCAATTCATAGTCGTAGCCCTTAAACATCCCGTTCGCCAAATCCCCTTCCGGTTTGGCATTTGCAAAGTGATCAAACAGGTAATTTTGATAGGTGAAAAAAGCTTCAGGATGCTGCATTTGTTTGTTGATCAGTACGACACCATTGGTGTATTGCGTACCGTGGCGCATGGCTTTGTTGTCAGGCCCCACTGGGATCTTGATCGGCTTCCATACAGCGCTCTTCACATTTTTCACCGTATCCTGAAGCGGCCAGCCACTCATCCAGTAAGGACCAGGAATCATACCTGCTGTTCCCGCGACTGTGGGTTCTGCCGTCTTATTCTCATCCCACAATGCTGCTTCCCGCGGAATATATCCCTTTTTGAGCCACTCACTTAGCTTTTGCAAACCCTGCTTCATACCAGGCTGCACGGAGCCATATTCCAGACTACCGTTCGTGCCAGTGTTCCACTGTTCTGGGAGTGTACCGTATGCCCCGAAAATCCAGGAAGGGTCACCCATCCAAGTGTTCATGGACGTTTTGAAACCGATGCTGAGCGGAATAACTTTGTCCGGAGACAATCCGTCTGGATTTTTATTTTTAAAAGCATCCATCACTTTTTCAAGCTCATCCATCGTCTGAGGGGCCTTCATGCCCAGCTTGTCCAGCCAATCCTGTCGTACCCACAACACATAGTCGTGATTATAGGCAAAATCCAGTACAGGAATACCCATTTTTTTGCCATCCCGACTATATTGGTTCCATACGTTCGTATCCTGATTCATCGCTTGCTTCCAGGAATCCGAAGCATATTTATCAAACAACGGGCCCGCTTCCGCAAACATACCGGAATCAATCATATCCTGTGCCAGTTGCTCATTCTCTGTCCCCAATACAACGACGTCGGGCATCTCCTGACCTGAGGACATAGCCAATCGCAGCTTGGTGGCAAATGCGCCATTCGTATCCGTGACAGACCAGAGTGATTTTACATTAATCCCGAATTTCTCTTTAGCCCACTTCGTCGCAACGTTATTTTCGATAGATTCGCCATTTTTAAATTTTAAGGCAGGATCTACACCCCATACTGTCGAAATTGTGACTTCCGGACTGTATTTTTCTTTGTATACGTTTTCAGTTTTAGCTGTGCTAGCCGCATTTCCATCATTCCCCGACCCTGAGCAGCCCACAAGGCCAACTCCTAATACCATAGTTGCGGTGAGCAACGACAACAGCTTTTTTTTCGAATGAACTCGCATAATGTTCCCCCTCAAAAAATCATTTTCTACTCTTTTAATTATAAGAGGGCTTTTCTACGCAGCCTATGTCACAAAATAAATATTTCTGCACCTTTCCCAACTGATCTTGACTATTCTCTCCTTGGTCTCATCTTTACTGGTCCCGAAATTCATGCGGAGTCATTCCGTAATGCTTTTTGAACATCTTACTGAAATATTGGGGATTCTGATAGCCCAATTCGGTTGTAATTTCATATATTTTTTTGTTGGAATACTTGAGCAAATAAAGAGCCCGCTCCATTCTCATTCGGATGATATAATCTCCCAGACCTTCTCCGGTTTCAGCTTTATATATTTTCGACAAATAGACCGGATGAAGATAAACCTGATCGGCAAGCTTCTTAACAGACAGCTCCTGACCTTTATCCTGGGAGATGAGCTCCTGAACCTGTTTGACCACATAGCTTTTGGCGCTTTGCTCACTTGCAGACCATTCCGATTTAAGCTTGTTCATCATGGAAAAAATCCATTCCTTAAGGTTGGAGAACGATTGAACCATTTTCTGGGCATGCAACGGGTCGAAGCCCGTTTGATCCATCTGCGTAATGAAGCGCCCTTGCTTGTGTGCCGTGTACATAAAGGCGCTCGTAACCGAGATAAACAGCTCATATAAATGTTCGCGGGTATATCCTGCTTCTTCTATCTTCCCAAATACACGGTTCAGTTTCGCTTCAGCCTCCTCCCATTGCCTAGACTCCAGTAGATGAGTAAGCGTAGGAGGCATATATAGTCCCTCCAGCGATTTGACTGACCTGTGTGGCTGTTCTGTCTGCTCCTCTACAAATAGCAACGTATCCGCCTCCTCCCGGTGGTTCCAGTATAAGGATCTTATCGCAGTCTGATATGCCTTAGGCAGCTCCTCCGGGAACATAAACCAACCAGTTACCGTGACGTAAATTTCCCCTTTCAAGTAATTGCTCACATTTTTCCGAAAGGTTTCGATAGTCGCCCGCAAAATACTACTATGCTCGTCCATACTAATTTCTGTTATTCGCTTCATAGCATGCTGTTCTGGGACATCCTCTGATTCTTCCTCATGATGCATACCATACTTTTTCAGATTGTTATTCCAATTTGCTTCTATTAATACAATTAAGCAGTCATGTGGTGCTTTACAGTGCCAGACGTGAAAATCAGGTGCGAACACTTCTTCAGCGATATTTCCAATCGCATACTCGATTAAAGATACTGAATGATAATCCATATCAGAAAAATGCTTGCCCATCTGAATAAGCAGCATACCTGCGGGTTGTCCCGTACGTAACATGATTTCGTACTGGGATAACTTGTCCTCTATTATCTGTACAGACAAATCACGTCCAAGTACCAAATCGTGCATGAAGTGGGTGCGCAGCACACCAAAATCCGTCCGGCGGTTATACTGTAATTGATGAACCTTATTAAAAGCTTCCCATTCTTCCTTTAGCGAATCGATGGCAGCTGATACACATTTCATAAACTCTTCATCATCCACCGGTTTTAAAATATAATCAAAAGCCTTAAGCTGAAGTGCCCTTTTAGCATATTCAAAATCGGCATAGCCTGTTAGTAGCAAACATCGGATATGCGGCCATCGTTCGTTTACCTCAACAATCAACTCCAACCCTGTCATGCCAGGCATACGAATATCCGTAACCAGAATATCAATATCATACGCTTCCAGCACATCCACTGCTGCTAATGCGGAAGCGGCTTGATGAACCCTCTCAATGCCCAGCGCCTCCCATGGAATCGTAGCCGCCAGGCTTTCTGTTACATAGCTCTCATCATCTACCAGTAATATCTGAACCATCAGGTCCCTCCATTTTAACCATATTCGAATTTGACGAAGGTTTGAGCTTGATCAAGCTATTCGCCTGCTCTTCTTCTGTTAACACCGGCCATTTTAAAACCGCGCGCAGTCCCCCCAAAGGTGACAATGAGAAGTCCAGTCCGGCGTCTTCCCCAAAATGTAATCGCATTCGTTGATGCACATTCCATAAACCGTAGCCGCTGTCCTCTTCTACAGGCTTGTCAAGTGCTGATCTCAGGGATGTTATAGCCTCCCTACCCAAACCGAGTCCGTTATCATCCACAATCAAGCACATATATAGCCCGATCTGTTCCGTTGTAATGCAGATTATACCATCCTCTGCTTGAGGTTCTATCCCATGCAGCACCGCATTTTCTACTAGTGGTTGCACTACAAGCAGCGGAATCAGCAGACTGTTGGCCTGTGAAGAAACATGAATTGAAAACGTTAGCCGCGGCATACGCATCTGCTGAATTTTCAAATAATAATGAACAAACTCGATTTCCTCCGATAAAGGTACTAAATCCCGTTCCTGTCTTGTCGTATATCGATAATACTTGGACAAATTATGAGCCATTGCCACGACCGCCTCATGATTACGCAGCTTCGCCATACTTGTAATAAAAGAAAAACAATTATAGAAAAAGTGTGGATTGATTTGTGACTGGAGCTGCTTTAGACGCGCTTCCTTCACATGTAGCTTCTCAACATAAACCTTTTCAAACAGCTCCTGAATCTGTCCGACCATCAAATTAAATTGACGAGACAGGAAAGCAAACTCATGACTCCCCTTCGGGCTCAATCGAACAGCATAGTCCCCATCCTTTAATCTCCGAAATGCCCGCACAAGCTGAAGAATCGGCACTTGCACCTGTGAATGAAGCAGATAAGCACCAATGAAGCCTACCAGCAGCAAGCCAACAACGGTTATATAAAATAGTCGATTAGATGTATAAATCGGAGACATCATATCGGACAAAGGCATGTAGTCAATCAAATACCAGCCCGTCGTTTGTGAAAGAACGGCGTGAACAAGGTAGCTCTCTTCTCCAACTTTCACGGTCAGATTATCAACTTCATGCAGTCCCATCTTCTCCAGTTTCGTAATCAGCTTGCCTGACAGCTCTTCATTCGCAGTACGATTATAGATCACTCCTACGCCTTTTTTATAATAAAAAGGTTCCTTCCGTCCATCTCCTTTGAAACGGTCAAGCATGTCCTGAATATTGCTGCTATCAAATTCGACCTTAATAATCGTGTTAGCGGTTTCCAGATTACCAAGTGAAGAAAACGGGGATAATGTATACAGCGAAAATATAAACTGATCCTTCCCGTACATCCTTTTTTTAGATACCTGCCAGCCGTTTTTAATCTTTTGCTTTAACTCTTTCTGATCATAAAAACCGGCTCCTTTTTCTGATACAACACGTCCAAGCGAAGGTGAATAAATATTCAGACCCGTCCTCCAATTCGATGAGCTTTCTTGAAGTCCAAGCTTGGTTTGAATCCGCTTGACTAGGTTAATGCCATCCAGATTGAGAGTCTTGTCCTTTAAAAAAATTGTTTGAAAACTGGCTACGTCAGGATCATGAATCAGCAGATGCGGCCAGGAGGATATCATTTCAATATTCGTATTCACCTGATTTTGGAAAAAAGTCAACTGGTTATAATTAGATTGATTCAGTTCCTTACGTAACACGTCTGTCGTTGTCTGGTTTGAATACACATACAGGATTAGAATAGGAATAAGCAATACGATAACGATAGAGACAATTTTAGTATAAAAATTAAATTTTAACATGTGTTCTACACATCCTCTGCACAAAAAACAGGCATACATAAATGTTATGCCAGAGCCCTGACCTTCGTTGCCATCAGAACATACTATACATTATTAATGGTTGGCGGTGATAAAATGTTTGATGCTAAGCAAATGGAATGGTTCAATCAACTATCCGCTGAAGATCTGGCGCTATTAGGTGCAGGCTTCACTACACTAGGTGATTTTTTTGCTTTTTTGGCATTGATTAGAGCCAAGCAGGAGCCTGCTAAGGATAATAATTTTGTGGCTCTGGTTAGGACCAAACAGGAGCCTACTAAGGGAAAGAAAAAGTAACGATACGATCTCATAACATATTATTTGACGACAAATTTTACGCGCGTTCCATCCTCATAATCATCCAATTGGTGACTGACCCATGATCCTGCCCCACGATTATCTTTAGGAGCTATGTATTTGACATTTGCACCTTTACCACCTTCTGAGCACATAGCCATCGGCCATTCGTCACGATCGTATCCTTTTCGAGTGGGGATTCCTGTAAGCGAATGCTTGCGATTTTGCTCGGCTCCTTCACGGTCAATTGTGCATATGGATGATTTCCCCGCCTGAATGGCTTCCTTGATATGCTGCGCCGTCTCAGGATAACGACCTGACGGAAATTGCAACGTAACCTGAGCCGATGAAGGCGGGTTCTCTCCTGTCATTTTCGTAAGAAGATTGGTACCTTCAAACCAATACACGCCAGTAGCTAGCAGCAATAGAGTTATAAAACTTAACAGCTTTTTCTTCAATTTCCCTCTTCCCTTCAAGCTATTCCGGTGGATAACCTTCAATCAAGGAAATCCCCGAACTTTATTTTGTATAACCCGACTCATTGAGATATCCAGCGGACAAACCCAAAGAAGGCACACCACAGGAGAAGACTAATCAATATTCCCCAAAATAAACCTTTAAAAAGCTTCATACCGCACTGACAACCTTTCCGACTGGGCTTTGCCCTATTATATCATGCCAGAAAGACCGTTGTCGCAACATGCCCTCATATATCTTAATCATAAATATTTTAACTTTAAAATATAATAATCTGAAGATAAATTGAAATCGTTCCGGAAATAAGTTCATTCCCATCGGGAATGACAATTATGATATAAAAAAAATCACATTTTAATCAAAATTTAATGAAAGTTTTCCGAAAATGATGTATAATTATTGACATAATAAAACGTACGAGGTGATCATCATGGCATTATTAAACAGAGTACAGGAGTTAAAATTACAACTACCTAGCGAGCATCATAGCATTTCACAATACGTGGAGCATGCGCTGCATTCAATTGACAGCTTTGTTGAGCAACATCGTCAATTTATAGCCGCTCAGGCTTTGTATGGTGAAAAAATTAACGGCACGGAAGAAAGACTGTTCCGAGATACCATTTCCGAGATTAAAGCTCAACTGGTGGCCACGCTGGAAAAGACGGTTGAAGACTTCTCACACAAAGGCGACAAACACTGGAAGAATCATTATCAGGACGGCGTAGAATAGGTTGAAAAATAACCCCTGGTCATTGACCGGGGTTATTTTTGCATAAGCGATCATGAAGATTATTTTAACACTCTGACAGAGGTAGCTACAGTCTTACCTTTATAAACCACTTTAATACTGGAATTTCCGTAAGCCAATGCCTTCACCTGTCCTCCGCTAACTTGTACGATAGAAGGCTTGGAGGAAGTCCATACCGCTGAACTTGTCACATTGGTAATTGTGCCTGTGTCATAAACCGCATTCACACTCAGCACTTGAGAGGAACCATTAGGAAGCTTCAAGTTCTTGTTACTTAATACCAGCTTGAGCAGCTTAGGTGTAACCTTGACCTCAATGTTAAACGACTTATTCTGGTATGTGCCTGTAATCGTCGCTGTTCCAATCCCAACCGCTTTGATGGCTGAGCCGTTTACAATCGCCACGGAAGTATTGGATGTTGTCCATTTCACTTTGTTGCTAAGTGTAACTTTTTTACCATCTGTATACACACCGATGACCTTGACGGATTGACTCCCTTTCAAATTCATTTCAGCGCTTGAAAGGCTTGGTGTCAACGAAGAAATCGTTCCTTCTACGATGACAGGCACTTTCACATATTTATTCAAATACATGGCCTTGATTCCAGAGTTACCGCCGCTTACTGCTTTTACCTTGCCATTTCCCACTGTTACGGCCGCAGTCGTAGCTACCCAGCTTACCTGATTCGTAACATCAAGCGTTCCACCACCAGCCATTTGTGCTTTTACCGTAGGAACACTCACTTCTTGTCCCGCTACCAGCACATACTTTTTCTCGGAAGCGGTCAGCTTGAGAACCTTGTATTGCACGGTTACCGGGATATCCAGCTTGATGGCACCCAACGTAGCTGTCAATGTTGCACTACCTGGATTCACTGCAACCAGCTTACCGTCCGCGATTTTGACAACACTTTCATTGCTCAGGCTCCATTTTACATCGGATTGGACTGCTTTTTTGGCTCCATTGACCAAGTAAGCAGATATGCTCGGAAGAGCCGTTTTGCTTCCTGTTTCGAGAGATAAGCTCGCTTTGCTTGATACCAGCTTTTCAATGGTCGGCAATACGTTGACCTTCAAGTTCTTACTCAAACCGTGATAGGACACAGTAATTACCGAATTACCCGCGTCCATTGGGCTAATTTTTCCTTGCTCCACTGTGGCAACCAGCGGATTGGAGGAAGTCCATTCGGCCGTACTGGTGACATCCGTTTTACCTCCGGTAAGGTTCACATCGGTCGCATTGACCTGAATTGGTGAACTACCCAGAAAGACCGATTGGGAAGCGGATGGACTCAATGTTAATGCCTGGGAAGAGGAACGTACATACACGATCGTTTGTGCTTTGAGTTCATCTTTGCTTGCTTTAATGTAAGTCATGCCCTTGGCAAGAGGACGAACCAGACCCTCTTCCACTGTAGCCACGGACGGATTCGTAGATGTCCATTCCACACCAGATACTTTTTCTGTACCGCCTGCCGTAAGCGTACCTTGGGCAGTCAATTGCTTCGAATCTCCGCTCACCACCAGATTGATGGGAACGGATGGATCTATTTGCAGCTTGCTGTAAGGCGATTTAACCGTAATCGTTGTGCTTACCGTTTGCTGTTCATATGTGGCAACAACCTTAATTTGCCCTTTTGATACTGGAGTAATAAGTCCCTTATCTACCTTTAATATGCCTGAGTCTCCAGAGATCCATGCTGCCTTTTGGGTAACATCCTCTTTACCGGACTCTGTCACTTTCCACACTTTTAATTGAGCGGAGTTTCCACCCAGATTCAATGTAGTCACATTTTGACTGTCCCACTGTACCGTAGAGGTCTTGCTCTCTTCTGCCGCCCGGATCAAACCCGCTGGCAATGCTGCGAATAAAAACATCAGCACAGCAAGTAAGAAGGTACTCCGTTTGCTCATACGTTTCATACGTTCCATTCGTTTCTCTCCCTTAGTTTCAGTTCTATAAAATAGGGTATAATTAACAATCCCATTACCTTTATCGGTAAACAGATACTTAATTTGAACCCTTGGGAAGAAAAAAGGCGGATTATAACAGTTAAAGTTCTCCGTGTAGCGACCTTACCACGAACAAATGCCCCTTCTTGGACAAGGTTTGTCCATCATCCAGAACGACATCATAATCCGTGTGACTGGTCAATTTTGTGTTGTAAGCAATCAACTGATCTTCTTTCCAAACGGTCACCGCCGATTGAAAAAGAATGGCATTATCAAACTGTAATGGAACGCTCATCACATAACCGATAGAATGTAGCTTCGCCGGATGACGGCTTCTGCGCTCACGCCCAGGAGGGAGCATTGTAATATACGTTATATTTTCAAAAGGAATAGACAACATCTTCGGGCCTAAAATAACACACTTGTGCGTGTCATCCCATTTTTCAATCGTTCCGCGCACCTTTTGGGTATGACCATTGTTGCCGTGATATAAAATGACCTGACGTCCCTTCCATTGACGCATGTCCTCACCTCCAGTGCTAGTGGTTAGGAATCTCCCACCGAATCGGTTCCATTCCATGCTCCAGCAAAAATGCATTGGTTTGCGAAAAAGGCTTGCTGCCGAAAAAGCCCCTATGAGCCGCCAAAGGACTCGGATGGACGGATTTCAAAACCAAATGCTTACTCGTATTCACAAAGCTTGCTTTCTTCTGAGCATGGCTTCCCCACAAAATGAACACTACCGGCTGCTCACGTTCATTAATCGCCTCAATAACGGCATCCGTGAAACGTTCCCAGCCTATTCCCTGATGAGATTGCGGTTGTCCTTCACGCACGGTGAGCACATTGTTCAGCAGCAGCACTCCCTGCTCTGCCCAAGGAACAAGGTAACCCTGATTGGGAATGGGAGTGCCGATATCATCACGCAACTCTTTATATATATTTTGCAGAGACGGCGGTGTACGCACACCTGGTCTTACGGAAAAGCTCAAGCCGTGGGCTTGTCCCTCTCCATGATAGGGGTCCTGCCCCAATATAACGGCTTTGGTAAGATGATATGGTGTTAATTTGAGTGCGGAAAACAAATCTTCCTTTGGAGGGTAGACTTTATGTATCTTGTATTCGCGTGCTAATGTATACCTCAATTCATTGAAATAAGGCTTTTCTACCTCTTCTCGTAAAACTTCATCCCAATCATTACCAAACATAACTCCCGTCTCCTCTCGATATATGGGTCCCGAAATGTTTAAACGGTTTATTTACAAAAAAATAAGCTGGTCTCCCTCATCCGGAGCCAGCTTATTTATTCGTTACCTGTGTTACATGCCGAAGGACCAGGATAGAAACCATACGATAATCAGCTACCGTTGGGTCTAAATTCGATTTCCTTATTATAGCATTAACGATAATGGTGTCAAGTAACTGTAAGCCCAAATCCACACGGTACCTCATAAAAATCAAGAGGTTGGCCCAGAATAGTCGGTTAAGCCTTATGAGTTTTTAGATATTCTAGCGCGTTATACAACATAACGGCTGCTTCCGCACGTGTAATCTCGCTTTTTGGATTAAACTTTTTACTTGCATCCAAGGTATTGACCTTGTATATCAGCGAACGCTGAATGCTGCCTTGATACGAAGGCTCCAACTTGCTATCATCGGCAATCGTTACAGGTGCAATTTTGATCATCGGCAGGCTACCTGCTTTTTCCATGCCCTGAATCAGCATATGGGTGAACTCTTCCTTGGTCAGAGTTTTTGAAGGATCGATATCTTTTGGAATCTCTACGCCATTATAATGCGCGTTGATAAAGGCTTCGGCATACCATGCGGTATCCTTTACATGGGCGAACAGTCCGCTGGCCTGTGGCGCCTTATTAAAATCAATAGCGGCCAAACTGAGCTGAAACCCGCCGGAGATCAACTGAATGCCTTGGGCAGCAGTCACTTTAGAGGCGGGGAGAAACTGCGTATCAGAGACCCCTTTGAGCAAACCCTGACTTTGAAGGGAGATGATTTTATCTTTGCCGCTTACACTGTCCAAATCCTTGAACGGATTGCCCGCCGCAAACATTTGACCTCCAAAAGAGAAGGAAAGAAGTGTTACTGTGGTCATGGCTGCGAATGCGCTTTTTCTCATATTCATGTAAGTTCCACCTTGTAGTTGAATTAGGCCGCCTGGCCATTAGCAACCTCTTTGACGCAGTACAGGTTGGAAAGGTTGCAAGCGATCCTATTCACACAGTCATAGGCATCCGAATATTGCTTTTGACCTGTTTTATTCATTACTCATTCGAACGATATAACTGACTCAATGCTTTCACAAACTCACGAGCTGCCGGGGTCGCTTCATCAAAAGAATGCGCGATAATTCCGATATCCCGCTTAATCTGGGGTATAATCCCTTTAACGATTAGTGAATGAGACACCGAGGAAAGCGTAAACTTTGATATAATTCCAATGCCCAGCTTTTTTTGGACCATATGGACTAAGGTTTCAGCCGTTTGGACCGTGAGACTCTCCTGGAAAGGAATTTGCTGCTCATGCAAGGTGTTTAATACAGCAGATTCATGTCCTCCTTTACAGAAGATAAGATCGTTCCTGTTCTGTTCCAGTGAAACCTCATGTTCTGCTTGCAATGGATGATTCTCCGGTATGATCGCAACCATGGAATCGTGTTCAAGAATATGGACGTCATAATGATCGAATGGAGAAGCTACTATTCCAATTTCAACAGTGCGATCCTCCACCCATTGCTTAATTTGATTCGAGTTTCCTTCCATCAGTTCAATGGTGACTTCGGGATATTGGGAGCGGAATAAGCAGATCGCTTCTGGAAGCATGTTCGTAGAGGCCGCCGGGAAGGAGCCTATTTTCACTTTACCGCGCAAAAGCTTATTCTCCTGACACGCAAGCTGAACCATTTTATGTTCGATTTCCTTCATTTGTCTGGCCAGACTCAGCATTTCTTTTCCCACTTCAGTCAGTACAAGTCCATTCTGCTTGTCGCGAATAAACAATTTTACCTGCAAAGTATTTTCAAATTGGATCAAAGCCTTGCTAACCGCAGGCTGGGAAATAAACAGCGCTTTAGCAGCCTCCGTCATATTCATTTTCTCTGCAACCTTTATAAACACTTCAAGATGATTCATATTCAAAGACATACACCCATCATAACCGTATGGTTATGCCCTATATGAAATAATAGTATTTCAGTTATATCAAAACATATCTTATGATAAAAAACAACTCCTGCTCCTTATGAGCAGATGTAATGCTTGATTTAGAAGGGGATTGAAATATGAATTTTACCGAACGCACTTCCAGAGATACAGCGCCATCCAAAAGACTCCCATGGAGCGGGTTGCTGGCGCTTGCTATGACCGGATTTATTTGTATTCTCACCGAAACGCTTCCCGCTGGTCTATTGCCACAAATCAGCAAAGGGCTGGGAATATCAGAAGCTTTGGCTGGCCAATTGGTCACGTTGTATGCTCTCGGTTCGCTCGCTGCCGCAATCCCATTGACTGCCGCAACACGGGGCTGGCGACGACGGCCTTTATTATTGCTCTGTATCATTGGCTTTCTCTTGTTTAACACCCTTACAGCACTGTCTTCTTACTATATTTTGACGCTGGCTGCCCGTTTCCTTGCAGGCGTAGCCGCTGGTGTGTTATGGGGGATGCTCGCTGGCTATGCCCGGCGAATGGTTCCGGATGCATTAAAAGGACGCGCCATGGCTATCGCCATGTCAGGAACCCCGCTGGCTCTTGCCCTCGGCGTTCCGTTAGGAACGTTCCTCGGTGCGCTTGTTGGCTGGAGAACGGTTTTTGGTACCATGTCCTTTCTTGCGGTAGTCTTAATCGTCTGGGTACTCTGGAAACTTCCAAATTTTCCCGTGCAGGCTACCCACCAGCGACTCCCACTGAGTAAGGTTTTCACGATTGCCGGTGTACGTCCCATTTTACTTGTCGTTTTGGTTTGGGTACTGGCGCATAATATTCTGTACACCTATATCGCTCCTTATTTGAGTCAGGCTGGACTGGCCTCCCGAACGGATGCGGTGCTGCTTATTTTCGGGATAACTTCGGTTGCCGGAATTGGATTGATCGGTGCATTGGTCGACCGCTGGCTGCGTCTATTGGTACTCATGAGTACCCTTGGCTTTGCTGTAACTGCTGTAGCACTAGGAATCGGAAGTCACCAACCTGCTATCGTGTATTTAAGTGTTGCCCTATGGGGACTGACCTTTGGCGGTGCTGCTACCTTATTACAGACCGCATTGGCCGAAACGGCAGGTGAGAGTGCAGATGTAGCTCAGTCTATGCTTGTAACTGCTTGGAATTTGGCCATTGGCGGGGGCGGCTTGCTTGGCGGAATTCTTTTAGAGACGCTTGGGGTTCGCTCTTTCCCGTGGACATTGCTTATACTTATGCTTCTTGCCTTCGTCGTTTCGTGGGGGGCCAAGGAACACGGGTTCTCTACAAGAAGATATGAGTAGACCTGAAACTCAAGAAACGATATAGAAGGAAAAAAATTTGTTTAGAGGTCAGCAGGTGATGGTATCTTGAATGTTGCATCATGAGATATGCAGAAGCTAAATGAACCATGGGCTAAGTTACAAAGAACCTTCCATTCCATCTTGATGGATTGGAAGGTTCTTTTACTGGGACCGACTCCTCTAATATAGCACCTTCTCCAAGCAGCGTGCCAATTCATCATCGGGTAGAGGCTTGCGATGCGTATTCTCCAGGTAGATATGTTTCTCGGTTTCCGCCATTACATATTGTTTGTACCACAGGAACATATCGGGACTATCTCCCTGAATCCGGAGAAACCTCCGCACTGTGTCCGCATGAGAAATGGTGTTATCGAGATTAGTCAACCAATCTGCCCGGTAGAAATGCTCCCATCTTCCAGTCCCTGCGAGCGAGAGCGTTTCTCTACCCGTCTGGTAGTTCCAAACGGCATGCGAAGCTTGTATAAATGCTCGTGGATAATCTCCTTCAAGAAATAACCCGTAAGCGATGCAGATGTTAGCCAGCCCGCGGCAACCGCTTAGATGCAATTCAATCTGTACAAAAAGCTGATTGTATAGTCTGCGATATTCATCTTCAGGTAATTGTTTCATAATTCGTAGACACCGCTCTCGCAGTTCAACCCAGCCCGGGATGGCCGACTCGGCTTTTTCCTTGAACCAGCGTACCTGCTCAGCAAAAGGTCTTTCTCCAGCAGCCCAGCACAGCCGTTGATCACTGCCTTCTTTGCCTTGCAGCCAAAAGCCCATCATTTGCCTCGCTGGATGGTGATAGAATTCCTCCCCCGCTCGATCATCCTTATGCGGGCCATAAACAATAGTACAACGGGAATAATCCCGGTATAATTGGGAAATCTCTTGATGCTGACGACTGTACAACCTCCCGATAAAATCAATAAGCTGCTGTTCAGCATCCACGTTACCATACGTCCATAAATTCGCTGTCAAATGCAGAGTATATAAATGTGGCAAAATATTACCTGAATTGACCAACAGATACTCGTCTGCTCCTGCGGCAAATGCTGCCGTTAATTCGTCCACAATCAGCTCGGCTGAGGAGGGAAATTGAGTAAGATGGTTCGACGCCTGCAAGTCGTGGAAGGTCACATGATAATATACACCGTTCTTGCCTTCATACTCCACCTTGGGTAATGCGGGTACACGATGGTTGAGATTCCCATGGCGCCGGGATACCATTTTACCGTAACCATTGTCCGCCCATATTTTAATCACCCCTTCGGGGACTTCAATATGACCCTGCTTGTATAACTCGGCAATCTCGCCATACATCGCCATACTACACACAGGCTGCTCTACAAATTCGCAGATCATACTGTACTGCTTGCGAACCACATAAGATATTAATTGTCCGCGCTTCTCCGGCGTATTAAAAGAAGGATCATTTTCCCAAAAAGGCTTGTCTCCCTGCCCACGAAAAGACAATACCCATACAATTTTCTCTCTCTTTTGCCGTTCAATCGCTTCCTGCCATAGCTGCTCAAACAGCTCGGGATGCTCCTTGTAGCTGGCCTGTTTCCCTGGAAAAGCGCGCAAAAACATCTCTGCACCCAGCGGCTCGGCATGATGATGTGTAATCCATAATCCCATTTCTACTGCAAGCTTATGATGAATACCCGTGCGCGGTAAATCCGTTCCCGGGATCACCATGTTGCCACCGCAGCGTAGTAACGCTTCAAAAACGGGCTCCCACACCTGCTCCGTTGGTGGATAATCATCCTTCCAGCCAATCAGGCAGACCTCATCATTGACGAACCAGCCCCGATAGCGAACCTTGGACGGTGCACTGTCATAATTCTGGCTCGACAGGACTATTGTATCCCGCTTGGTCGGAGGGAGTTCCGCCCAGAACCAGAACGGCTCCACACCAAGCACGAAGCGACTGTAATGAAGCAACCCATAAATGATCCCCAGCTCATCACGGCCTATGATATGTAGTACCGTTCCCTTCTCACCAGCAATAAAACGCATACAATAGCCCTCTGGCCACTGCGGGCAATCATCCTCTTCCTGCGCATAACGGATAATGATCGAGGCCTCTTCTTCTGTTTGCAAGGGCTCTCTGCCAAACACTTGCTTATGATCTCGAGCAATCATTCTCCAAGCGTGGGCAACTGGCACACTTCCGACAGCCCGAAGATTGTATCCGCTTTCAGATGAAATGATCAGAGGTTCACAGAGTTTCATTTATAGTCATCTCCTATTCAACGATGAAGACTCTTCTTACCTTTATTTTATAGGTTGGTGGCATACTTAGCCTAACGGGACACGAAGATTTGTTAGAGATAACATGTCCAAGAAAGACAAATCTGCATTCCTCCCTCTATCTCATAATTACTCTGATCACTTGATAATAGTTGCTATAACAGTATGATAAAAATATCAATGAACCAACAACTAGGGGGCTTATTAGTGAACAAAAAGGAATTTGTAATTCACGATTTATTGAGCAAAATCTATCAAAATCATTATCCTGACTGGAAACTGCCGACGGAAAGAGAACTCGCAAAGCAGTATAATGTTTCACGATACACCATCCATGAAGCAATCAAAAAATTAAAATACATGGGCTTGGTTAAAGTCGTTCAAGGATCAGGCATCTTCATAGGAAAGAATATTCAGACCAGTCCACTCATCTATAACTCTTTAACTGAGAACCCATACTCCAACATAAAATCCAAAGTAATCGAGTTGCAAAAGCAACCCGCTACTCCCGAGGACCAACAGATTTTTGGAATAACAAGTAGCGATGAGGTATGGGTATATCAACGTCTAAGAATCGTTAACTATCAAACGATGCAATTAGAGTTGTCCCGATTACCTGTTATTTTGTTTCCAATCCTTACGCACACGGATGCCGAACACTCCATTCAATCCTATGTGAAAAAACATAAATATACGATTTCGCATTACCTAAATACCTATGAGGCAATCGCCCTAAGTAAAGAACAAGCTATGCTCTTACAACAAAAGAATAAGAGCCCAGCAATGAAAATATCAAGCCGCGGCATTCTTAATAATGGGATTATCTTTGAGAAAAGCGAAATCGTAGCCATTGACTATAAATGTACGTATTTGACAGCCTTCAATAACGAGCATCACAAAAGAAGAAACTTATAGAAGCATTCACCTAAACAGGCAGCTTCTCCAGCATAAGGGTCCCTATATGCTGGAGAAGCTGCCTGTTTTAAGGGGTCATCAGTGTTCCATCTGGCAATCTCGCCTGCGTCCATTCGTGCATCCTGTATTCCACCGGATAATTTTTCGCCCGTTCTTCATTGAATTCCACACCGATGCCCGGAAGTTCAAGAGGGTAAATATATCCGTCTTTAGCGTCTATGATGGGTGTAAAAATGCTGCGTGTGTTCTCCTTAACAGGAATATTCTCTTGGATCGCGGCACTGTGCAGGTGAATATTAAGATGCGTGTTAACGGCGATCCCAATAGGAGTAATGTCTGATGGTGTATGCCAAGCAATTCTAACTCCGAATGCCTCGCATAAGGCTCCGAGCTTAAGAGCAGGCGTGATCCCTCCAATTTGAGATACATGGCAGCGAATAAAATCAATCTGCCTGTTGGCAATAAGGCTTCTCCATTCTAAAGGATTATTGAACAGTTCTCCGGTGGCTATTGCAGTTGAGGTTTGGGAGCGTATCTGACTTAACCATTCATTTTGATCCGGAGGTAAAATATCCTCAACAAAGTACGGTTTATAGCATTCGAGGTCTTTTGCAAACTGTACGGCTTGATTCGGAAAAAGTCGTTCATGCACGTCATGCAGGATATGAAACTGGTCATTATATTTTGACCTTAATAAAGCAAACATCTTGGTGGTTGTTCGCATATACTCGTCCTGGTCATAATAGGAACCCTGGGTTGAGTATTCCGGAGCGTGCAATTGCGAAGGATTCCCCCCATAAAAGCCAAGTTGGCACCGGATATGTTTATATCCTTGCTCAAGAATACCATCAATCTCTCGGTACAAATCCTCGATGTTGTCTGCAACTGCATGAGTATATGCAGGTATCGCATCCCTCGATTTGCCTCCAAACAGCTGGTACAAGGGCATGTCGGCTATTTTACCCTTAATGTCCCACAAAGCCATATCCACCCCAGAAATAGCGTTATTCAGTACAGGTCCATTACGCCAATAAGAGTTGACCATCATCATATGCCATAAGTCCTCAATATGGTTAGCGTCTCTTCCAATCAATATAGGTTTAAGGTACTCCTCGACGAGGAGTTGAACAGCTTTCGGGCGCTGCTGAAAAGTGGCGCAACCATATCCTGTAATTTTATTTTCTGTAGTTACTCTGACGATCACCAGATTATGTCGGTCAGGTTTAAGCACAAAACATTCCACATTAGTGATGATGGAAGGGTTCATATGTCTCCTCTTTTCTAAGAATTTCTAGGTTAATTGAAACATGTTTGAAATGCAGAATCAATTTGGCTGGGTAAATTGTCGAATTGTTTAAAAAAACCAGTCCAATTTAGCATGAAAAGTTCAAAAAAACCTTATGTATCAAGGTTTTTTCATGAAACAAAGCTTATTTTGGACTGCTTTTATTCGCCAGACCATTGTGATACCATTCAGAATGTAAACGGAACCAATACTTTATATTCCTAGGACAGGAGAATTTTAATGAACAAAGTGAAAGCGGTACAAGACATGATTTATGGGGTCGGAGGAGAAAGCAATATTCAAAACGCTTGGCATTGCATGACCAGACTCAGGTTTGATCTAAAAGATAAAAACAAAGTGGACATAGACAAAATTAAGGAATTGGACCCAGTTTTAGGGGCGCAGTTTAATAATGACCAATTCCAAATCATTCTCGGTCCTAAAGTCGCGGAATATTTTAATATTTTGGCCAGTGAATTAAAGCTAACGGATGTTCAAAAGGAAGATGAGGCAAGTGTTGAAAAAAAGAAGGGGTTTGTTACACTCTTCATGAATATTGTATCCGGCGTGTTCGGGCCTATCGTTCCAGCTATTGCCGGGGCAGGATTGATCAAGGGACTTATCGCAGGGTTGACCGCCCTACATGTCATCTCGGATCAAAGCGAAACCATTCAGATCATTAACATGATGGCGAGCGGGGTATTTACGTTTTTACCGTTTTTCCTGGCAGCCTCGGCGGCTAAAATTTTCAAAACCAACGAATATTTAGCGATAGCAATCGCTGCTACCATTATGTTTCCAACGATGGTGGATGCGGCCAAGGCCGGGGAACTTTCCTCGTTTCAGTTTTTAAGCTTTATTCCTATCCCAGTGTTTAATTACACCGGTACTGTAATCCCGATTATCTTTGCCGTATGGGCAATGAGCCATATTCATAAAATTGTCAATAGATTTATGCCAGAAGTGTTAAAAACCGTAGTTACGCCAACGTTAACCTTGTTTATTTCAGGCTTCCTTGCGTTATCCGTTATCGGTCCCATTGGCATTCACCTAGGCAATGGCTTAGCTTGGCTTGTTCAAGGCTTATTCGGTATCTCTCCCATCCTTGCTGGCGTTGTTGTTGGTGCGATTCGACCTTTGGCTGTCTTTACTGGCATGCATCATGCAATGACTCCGATTGCTTTGCAGAATTTTGCAACACAAGGTTACGATATGTTAATGCCTATGATGTGTATGGCTAACTTTTCAATCGTAGGCGCAACATTTGCAGTGTATTACAAGGTAAACACACCTAAAGAAAAATCTATTATTGTTTCAGCCGCCGTCTCTGGTCTTTTGGGAATTACTGAACCCGCTTTATTCGGTGTTCTGGCTAAGTATAAAAAAGCTTTTCTAGCCGCCATCATCGCAAGTTCAGTTGCTTCGGCTTTTATCAGCTTTTTCGGTGTCCGATTGTATGGATATGTGTTATCCAGCATATTTAGCATTCCCGCTTATTTTGGGCCTTACTTTATCTATGCCATTTCCGGAATGATCATTGCTGTCGCACTCTCCTTTACAATTTGTTATCTGTTTTTAAGCAAGGTAGATGTTGTCAGAGCTAATGAACCTACGCAGCTCAAATAATCGTCGCCTATCGGTCCCGTTGCCCGTGTTCGGAATAATACTCCGTCATCTTGAAAAACAAAAAAACGCCCTTTGAGACTGACTTCTATCGCTTGACCTACAGTCTGTCCCCAATGAAAAAGAGCAGGAGGGATATTCCCTCATTGCTCTTTTTGCCTGTGTGGTCACTCCACTAAAAGCAAAATCAACAACCAAAGACCACTAGGTTAGCGGGTATCAGTTCCTCAAGGCGATTGGCCGACTGGACGCACAGACTCAAGTGTCAGCGCATCCCACGGTATTACAATTTGATGTTTTTTCATATCACGAAACTCCTCTGCCGTCTGTATTCAAGGTGATAATATAGTAAAAAATGACCCGCAAAATTAACGGGTCATTTCCACAGCTTTTTAAGGGTTTTGAGTTTATTGTATGACATGGAGCAGATGAATCCAGATCCTTTGAAGTGAACTGAACCTCCGAATATATCTGTTTCAATTTTGCTAATTAAGCTGAGATTAATTTAGGGTATCCTTATAATGCGTTGTCACATAACAATTGGTGGTAAGAATCCGCTTTCCATCTTCCATATATCAATTCGTTTATTGACTCTTCTGATCTTTTTTCTTCAGCTCTTCTGGTATTGGTGTAGCGCCAAATACTGTTTTTTCATTTTTAATAGATTCGCCAGCGTATTTCCCAAGTTTTACATTTAATGCTCTTGCCAATCTCTTGTCCATTTCCGTTCACCTCCTTTCCATAAAGGAAGAATACTGAAAGCTTGTATAACTAAAGATAAACATATTATGTGTGATTGTACACAGAAATTCAACAGGCAAATGGAAATGCATATGATTTTGAAATACTTATGGTTTGCAGACTTTTCAATATAGATAAAATGATTAGGTGCATAAACAAAAAACACTAATAATGAGCAAACGCTAATAATTAAAAATGTCGATATTCCCATAGAGAAAAAAGGTATAGTAACACATACTGCTGTTGTGAAAAATAAACAAAATGTTAGACTAGAGAAATGTGCCCCTCCTGAAAATTTTCTTATTAACATAAGACTGCCAAGCGCTAATAACGACCCGAAGAAATGACCTGTTAGCCAGCCTGTAAGTGAGACAAAAAATATAGTCGAAAATTCAGTAAGCCTTATCCCGAGTGCATATTCCATCACTTCTACACTTGTAGGTCCATCAGGATCAGCTTTTTTTATTTCCGTTGCGATGTGCCTGGATAACGCTTCTAGCATCCTCGTAATCCCCCCGATCTGAAAAGAAATAGGACAATCCGAAAGTAAACAATGAAATAGAAAGTAATCCTATTGTACTAGAGTTATATAGCATATATAAAGTAATAGAGATGGTGACCGCTGATATTAGCGCACCTATAATTAACATCTTATTTAGGGATGAGAAATAATTTTCACCTCTTAAAAAATCGTGTGGAGGCTGAATTATAAACGAGAATCCAAAGTTATATTTCCCCATAACAAAAGAAATCAAGTATGCAATAATGATAGAAGATAACTGAATAAAGTAAATAGAAAGCCCAGAAGTATAATTGATAGCACCCGGTTGTGCTACTCCGAAAAAATTCGCAAATACATATACAAATAGCTGTAGGTTAATGTAGGCTGTTAAACCAGAACCTGTAGAAAAAGCCGCAAGATGTGTTTTGATTCCTAAACCAAATCTAAAAAAGATTATCATAAACAAATACTGAAACGGCAAATCTAATTTAGGCACACCTATAACCACCCTCATTAGAAAGGAAAACAAAGCTATGCCAATTGCGTAAAAAAGTATTTTTCTACGATATTCCCAAACGGGAAGCATATAAAGCTTTAAAACCAAAGTAACAACGGCCAAAGCATCGAATACCCCAATTAAAATATATAAAAAAGCAGATAACACAGATACACCATCCTCCTATTTAGCCTGCTGTAATTGTATATTTTATCTCAGGTAAGTAGCAATGCAATAACCTTTTATTATGGTAAAATTTTACCACCGTGTGAGGTATATTTTTGGGGTTGTGTATCAATTGATCGTTTACGAGTAATTGATTTATTGCTCCAAAATCCATTTTTCTAATTAGGCTCTCGTTTCGCGAGCTGGATAGTACCATTCCCCTCCGATCTTTCTCTTTGAGAATCTGGGATCATGGAAAAAATACAAAGCAACTACGAACTCCAAACACCAACTGCCTGTTCATGAGAACCTTTTAAACCAGCAGTTTGTTGCTGAGGACCCAAACGAGGTGTGGATGACGGATATTACGTATATTCCCACCGATGAAGGCTGGCTTTATTGGGCGAGCGTGATGGACTTGTACAGCCGCAAAATCGTAGGATTCTACATGGATTCTCGGATGACTAAAGAGTCAGTCATTCAGGCCCTTGACCAAGCCTATCGTGTCCAACGACCGGGCAAAGAGGTTCTGCATCATTCAGATCGTGGGAGCCAATACGCATCTCACGAGTATCAAGCTAAGCTGGTTAAGTACCCTATGAAAGGCAGCATGAGCCGCAAAGGGAACTGTTATGACAACGCCTGTATCGAATCCTTTCACAGCGTTCTAAAGAAGGAACTGATTTACTTAGACCACTACAAAACCCGTCGTGAGGCAAAGAAGCAGATTTTCGAATATATTACATGCTTTTATAATGGAAAACGAATCCACTCTTCCCTAGGTTATGTATCTCCAAATCAGTATGAACGATTGTACCGAAAACCCGCTTGAAGGTGTCCATTCTATTGACAGTAGTCCAAGAGGTTGACACATGCCATTTGAGTATATATATGCTTGTTTCTTGGTGCTGGCTGCCTTTTGTCTCTTTCACGGCACTAAGGAGCTAATTCAGGCGCTTCGGGAAATAAAAAAAGCTCTGCCGACCAATTAAGGTTAGCAGAGCTTTTTGATTAGATTGTTCAAAATCCACACCATTTATCTTATTGTGGAATATCCTATAAAAGTAACATTAAAGCTTTAGTAACCCACCAGGCAGCAGTTTCATTCCCAGTCACTTGCAAAGCTCCTGCATATATTGCATCTTCAATAGCTCCAGTGAAGTTGTCAACAACACCTAGGATCTGTAAGAAACCCTCAACTCCAATAAAAGCTTTCACTGAGGCCGGAAGTTTATCAAATCCTGCTTTTAAAGCTTTTACTGCCCAACTCAATTTCCCTTGTGTTTGATACTCTCCACGGTCTTCTTTATTTTGGATGGCTTTAATAAAATCATTTTTTTCCTGCTCAGACAAATTGAAATATTCGGAAATACCTTCGATATCTTGTAATTCTGATTCACTAAGAGAATCCTTAGCACTACTAGAAACACTACTAGAGTCTGTAAAAGGCAATGCGTACATTGAGGCTGGTACCGCAATCACACCTGTTAGTAAAGTTGCGGCCATAAGTGAGGTTATCCAAACTTTTTTCACCACTTCAACTCCTCATTGTTTTTTATATGCATTTACCATTGATGTAATCATCACACTATTTATGGTAAACTATAGTTTATTTTATAACAACTTCTATTTTCAATTAAAAGGAGGTATTTTGTGAAAAATATTTGGAGATTTATCATCGCACTGCTCATCGGCAATATTATTGGGAATCTAACTTACGGAAGGCTAGAATTTTTTCAATACAACACTGGAACTGGATTTTTTACATTAGAAAATATCATTAAGTTCATTATCGACTACGGTCTGGCTGTGATTATTGCATTAATCATATATGTCCTGATTGGAAAAGTTTTTACGAGAAGTGATCAGGAATAAACTAAAAGGACTCCATACTGGTGGTTATAGACCAGCGGAGTCCTTTTTCACATCTACTCTAAATTCAAACTGATTCCGCATATAATACACTCTGGCAATCTTAATCGTATCGGGTGAAAACTTGTGGTACTGCAAACAGAAAAGTGGATCAGCTACACTTAGTTGGACAATAAAAATGAGGGCTTGTAGAACAAAACCTATCATCCTAAGGAGCGGATCTCTACAATGCCGAAACAACGACATACTTTTACAGCAGAGTTCAAGAAGCAAATGGTGCAATTATACGAGAACGGGAAGTCAAGAGCAGATTTGGTGGAGGAATATGGCCTCACAGCCTCGGCTCTAGATCGCTGGATTAAGCAAGTTCAGCCAACGGGCTCCTTCAAGGAGAAGAACAATCGTTCACCAGAAGAGAATGAGCTGATCGCTTTGCGCAAAGAAAATCAGCGTCTCAAAATAGAGGTCGATATTTTAAAGCAAGCCGCGCTGATCATGAGACGAAAGTAGCTATCATCCAGAACAACCCTGATAAATACTCGGTATCAGCCATGTGTGACGTCCTGCAAATCGCAAGAAGCACGTTTTATTACGAAGCCAAAGAAGAGTCGAAGGAAGATGACGTGACCACATCCATTGTGGACATTTTTCACAAAAATCGAAAAGCTTATGGCACCCGTAAGATTAAAACCAAGCTCCACGAACGCGGGTTGGTCGTTTCCAGACGTCGAATCGGTCGAATCATGAACGAGCGGGGACTCGTTTCAACATACACGGTGGCGCAATATAAGCCCAATAAAGCCGCTTGTAACGAAGCTGCTATCGCCAATACACTGAACCGCGAGTTCAGCCAAACAGAAGCCAAACGCTTCGTGGTCAGTGATCTAACCTATGTGAAAGTCCAGAACCAGTGCACTATATTTGCGTGCTCGTTGATCTGTTTAATCGAGAGATCATCGGCCATAGTGCAGGTCCCCATAAGGACGCTGTACTGGTTTCCCGCGCCTTTGCGACGGTGAAAGGCGATCGGTGTGTAGCAAGGTGGAGATCGCAACTTTGTTTTCCACTCTGGGACGGGAAAGCCCTATTACCACATAACGCCATCCCAACGATGGAAAGACTAGTGTGAGCGGAACGGATTCCGTAATGTTCACTTCATGGACTCCGCCACACCAATGCAACCTATTTGCTAGGACGGGGTGTATCAATCAAGGCGATTCAACATCGACTGCGACACTCCACTCAGGTGACCACAGATACCTATGCGCACGTCACCAAGAAGCCCAGTCGCAAAACAACAGCTCACCTTGACATCTTCGATCCAAAAGTTCGTCCCCAAGAGCGAAAAAAGCGCTCGCTCCCTGTGATATGAAAGTCATGATTTCAATCACTAAAAAATAAAAAATCCCTTGATTATCAAGGGATTCAAGAGTAAAACTATAGTGCCGAGGACCGGGATCGAACCGGTACGGTAGTCACCTACCGCAGGATTTTAAGTCCTGTGCGTCTGCCAATTCCGCCACCCCGGCATATTAGCGCTGTTTCCGGCCGTTTTCATCTTCGTAAAGTTTGTCTCTACGCAGGGGATACGGACCGACTAGCGAAATGTTTAGCGATTATCTTACGCGCATTATTCGTTTCACCAACGAAAATGATCATATCACGTTTTCTCATCGCGTGTCAACGTATTATTGTAAAGTCCGGTTTATGCGAATATAATAAGAACAAACGTTCCTAACACGGAGGCTCGCAACATGACTACGCAGATAACCGCAGAGGATCACGCACTCGTCCGTACATACTTGTTACTCCCGATGGTACTTACCGCTTTCGAACGCGATAAACGCATACTTTCAGAATCAGCCGGGTTACGTACGCCAGGCCCTTACGTAGAAACTGCCGATCGCGCGATGGATAGAGTAAGCGCCGATCTAAAGGACGTACGCGCGGCCATGCGCAAACGTGGCGTAAAGGTTTACGAGGAAACACGAGACTCCGTACAAGTAGTCGCGCTGTACCAGTGCCGGGGCTATCACGGCCGCTTTACGATGCTTAACTCGTACGTCGCGGCGGAGGCCAGGCTTTTAATGCGTAAATACCTCGGATTAGATATGCGAAGAGTAGAGGAAGCGCGGTACAACCCACGCCCATAAACGAAGAAAAAGCGCTCGCCTCCAAAGAGACAAGCGCTAGTTTATCGTTACGTTAAATACGAGACCATAACGTAATAGTCCGTATAGAAACCACAGGATGATACCTCCGATTATAAAGCCGGATATTAATCTCGCGTATAACTTATCGAACGGGAACATATCCCAAAAACTAGGGTCGTCCTCGTCTTCTTCGACCGCTTTCGCCGCTACTGCGGGTTCCTGATCTTTCACGCCGAATCCCCTCCGTTATCTCACGTTTACCTAAATAATACCATCGGACTAGTCCGTTGTCACTAAAAGAAAACGCAGAAAAACGGACCCACCTACGCATTATCGCGCAAATGAGTCCGATTTTACTCGTCTTACTTCGTATCTTCCGCCTTCTCTTCCGCTTTCTTAAACGTCGAGTACACGCCAGTACCGATCAACGCGTACGAAACGATATCAACGCCGATTTGCCACGTTCCGAAGTCGGGCGCTACTCCGTACTTTCCGAGGACTTGATACGCAAGTCCGACGACCGCTGCGATGAATAACGGATTAGTTAATCGTTGTTTAGCTCCGTCCATATTACGCCACACCTCCCTTCGTACTAAACACGCCAGCGCGGTCGAGTACGGTAATCATCCGGTAGAAGTCGTACGATCCATCGTTTGCCGTATCGAGTGCCCCGGCTGCCTTTGCGTTAACACACGCCCGCTCCGCCCACGCTGGTACCTTCGCGAGTTTATTCGCAGACTCCAGCGCGATTACACGATCCTGCAACGCTTTAAAAGCCGCCTTTTCCTCCGTCGTCATCTCGTCATCATCCTCCGATTTATTAATCTTCGTCATCGCTGCGTTAAGTTGTGCCTGACTCGGACGCTTGCCTGCGCGGAATTGTGCGGTAGATAATCCGAATACCATCTGAATATGCGGCATGTCCGTAAATGAACGCCAGTCGCCGCCCCACTCAAACCCGAGCCGCTTCGCTTCTTCGACGACTTCGCTCCAATCCGGTAACGAATCCTTATCATCGTCGCGCAGCGTCTCCCATGATACGGACCGCCCATCGCGAAGTAGTAGCGCAAAATCGACGGCGTATCCGAAGTTATGAATCGAATAGCCGCCGCGCGCATTGGTAACCTTCTGCCGCTTATCCCCGTTGCGCCCTTGCGCATAGAGTGCGTCTTGTTCCGGGTACGTCCGCAATCCCTGCGTAATTACGATCCACACGCCGCGAGCATAGCAACGGTCGATAAGCGCTTCGGCGGCGGCTTTGACTACTGGCGCTACGCCTTCGAGCCGTTTCGCGGATTTAGCGCGGACTTGTTCTAGCTTTAACAATTGGTCATCCCTCCCGTTTAATTGCCGATTTGATATCGTTAACGTCGATCGCAAGCGTCTCGTACTGCTGCGCCAGCGTTTCGAATTGATGCGTGATGCCCTCCGCAAGTTTTAACAGACGGTCCTCCCGTTCGCGCGCTTCCGAATTAATGCGTAATTCCCGCTCGGCTGCCTCGTCCTGAATGCGGGATTCACGCGCTTTACCATCGTCTTGAATGCGTCGGGACTCCCGCAACTGATATAAAAAGAGCGCGACAAAAAGGACGGCGAAGATACCGTCCTTGAGTGCTGCGTTTATTAACGTCTGTTCCATGCGCTAGGCGGCCCCCTTCCGTTTATTCGTACGCCCACCACTCATAGGCGGAAATTTTAGCGACCGGCGAGCCACCGGCATACGCGTCTATCCTGCTGCCGGACAGTTTTACGCTAAACCCTTGAATCGGAGGTTCGAGATATCCGACGTTGACGTAGTTATTACGCCAGCCTTTAGCACTTATGTTGTCGTTAAATACGCTGGAAGACATCACAATAGCGTCTACATGCCGCGTACCGTCCGTTTCGGCCAATACAACCCGTATAAACACGCGATTCACGGTAAAAGGCAGAGCGACAGCCACGGTCATGCCCACTCCGACCGTGTTACTCGTCGCTTGTGCGCTTTGCCCGTTAAACGTACCGGAAGCAAACCTTTTTACAGGAAGGTTCGTTATCGCTGTCGCAAGTTCTGCGAACGAGTTGCTTGCGCTCGCGGTTCCACCCTTGCCGTTGATTACGCCAGCAACAGCGCCTTTACCGTCAACGACAGATGTAAAAAGGTCTTGGGACCAAGGACCCCATGTCCCACTTTTTTGCGTCCGCACGTAAAAAGAAAAATCCCCGTGCAGGTTATAAAGTTTCTGGATGACGTACCCACTCGTTCCGTCCAAGGACATGACTTCTATATATGCCCAAGTGCCAAGAGCCTTACCCAACGGGCAATTGCCAAGGTTTTCCCCCGCATAAAACCCGTTTTTGGTCAGGTTATTCAAGTCGCCGCTAATGTAAAGGATGTTTGACCCTGTATCTGTTGTGAGCCTGTATTTTTGCCAATTCGCAGTCGTGTTGCTGGTGATTACCTCTGTCCATGCCCTCCAATCAGTATCATTGAAGGAAACGCGAGTGTATACACGTCCGGGGTTGTCGTGTGTGTGGTACGTCTGAACGCGTAATCCATAATCGCCGTGAACAACAAGTTTCCCATAAGTGTATGAACCAGCGGGGTAATTAGAGTATCCCGTCCAATTAGCGAGCGCTACGGCATAGTTGCCAGATAATATTGCGGTGTTCCAGTCACTCGGGACGTTGCCCCTTGCTCTGTAAGCACTATTAGCCAAATCGTAAGTGGTTTTCAGCGCCTTAGCTGTCGGTGCCAAAGTCTCTGACGTGCTGTTGGTGGCGTTCGTAAGCTGTACGATACCCTTTTGCGTCAGACTCGCGTCAGCCGGGTCCTTTACGTTGAGCTGGTCCGCGGGCACCTTCCCGTCCGCACCAAGTACCGCAAGCCCGCCCGCTACGCCCACCTTCGCGTCCACCGCCTCGGCCAGCGCATTCACGTCACGCGGCACGTCCGCAGTCATGTTCGGCTCAATAAGCGGAAGACTGAGTTTATCCGTATTTGCCATCGTTAAAACCTCCGGTTATATATATCATCGTACGTCTTGCCCGTTGCCGCAATCTCACCATACGTTTTTCCAGTCGCAAGCAATTCCGCATACGTAAAAAACCGGAATACGTAATCGATTGCGAGATGCGCCGGAATAATCTCGCGCAACGTCTCTTTCAAAATGTCGATCTGCGCAGGCACGCCAAATACGCCTACGAACGTAATCGTAAGCGTGTAACTTGCGATATTTGGCGTCACGTCTACCTCTCCGTTTGCGTACGCGGCCGCCACGTTTTCGATTAACTCCGCATTAACCCGACCGACGCCCCGCAACTTACCGCGTAATACTTCACGCCGCTGCTCGTAGGTCTTCGTTGGGTCCGTTGTAATCCCGAAGATGCGCTCCCAACGCGTAAGCCCCCACGTCGCGGACCCGAGGTAAAATTGATCGAGTACGTCGTAAGCGGACGCACTTATGCGCGCTAGTTCCTCCGCTTCCCGGTCTATGATATTCCCGGCTATGAGCGATTCGTCGTAGTATCGCGGAAGTGAGTCACGCATGAACTGGCGCATCTCTTCGGTTGTTTTCGTCACGTAATCGTCACCGTCCCAAGTACCGCGACCTGCCCGTCAGCTACGATGATATTGCCGGTAGTGCCGTTTAACGTGAGTGACGCGTAATCTCTGACCGGAGGTAGGTCGATGACCACGTTGCCGATCTGATTTATACGGACGATCGGGTCCGCGAAAGCCAGCGTTTCGAGATACTTGCGCGATCCCGCAGTAACCAGCGCCTTCACTTCGTCCAACGTAGCGCCAGGCGCTAAATCCACGTCAGCCACGATGTTAATCGGCACCTCTTCCGCTCCCACGACGGTAGCCACCGCACCGAGCGGAGCCTGACCTTCGCCTCGCCCGTCCTGTGTCGGATCAATATACGTCTGCGCTGCGGAAATAATAGCGGTGTCCGGTGCGGTCTTATCATCGCCGAGTAGCACGACCTTCACGGTACCGGCTCCGTCCCAGACCGGATAAACACGCGCATCCGTTACGCCGGGAACCTCACGCGCCCATTGGCGGTAGTGATTCGCGTTGCCCGACGTAACTGGTCGGCGAGCCCGTTCGTAATAACGACCGCGGAATGCATCATCCGACTCACGGTCGACTCCACCTTCGAAATTTACCGGATTAGTAACCGTTACAATCCCGACTAAATCGCCCACCATCGTACTGACTGCGCCGATACTTACGTTACCAGATGCGCCAGCTTCTTCAGCTATAGCAGCGACTGTAACGCTAGACGCCGTAATTGTTGCTGCGGCTGTTGTTACGAAATAGACCGGAACCGCCGCGCCCGTCGACGTAATAGTACCAGCGGGAACAACCGTCCCGTCCGGTCCCGTAAACGTCAACGTACCCTTCGCTTTTACCGCTGCTTTGCGTGTCAGTCCGTAATCGGCTGCGCGACGGTCGAGGTATTCGTCCGATGTGGTATCCGTAAAGCCCAACGTGAGGACTGTGTCCAACTCTGTATAAAGTCCGGTCATTTCGATAGCCGCTGGCGAAAGCAAATCGTTCGTAACCGAGCCTTGCCGTTTGTCGATATCCTCCGGAGACGCGTCGAGCATCCGCTGCAATATCGCCTCTTTCGTTTGATCCTCGTACATTACACCGCCACCTCCATCGGAATTTCTTCTCCGTCCACATCAACGTAAAAAGAGACGAACAAATCGCTCGCCTCTTGCGTGATTTCGAATCCATATACGTCGTCGATCCGGTCATCGTAAATAAGTGCTTCGGTTATGACGCGGGGAATCTCCGTTTCAAGTAGCTCCATCGGAACGTCTTGACCGATTAAATCTTCGAGCTCACATCCGTAGTCCTCATCGTAAATCGTAAAGTGAAAACGAGAGGTTAGTATCGCCTTGAGAATAAACTGGCGGATTGCCTCACGCCCGTCAATGGTTCCGCCAACCGCCCCGCTGTCTAAGTCCAACGCGTACGTCCGGCTCGGCTCTACGTCAGTTTCCGTAACTACGTCTATATCTTCGCTCAAATCGACGTCAACCGCCGGCAATGGGCTAAGCGCCATCCGACGCACCTCCTATCCGCCCCAACACGATATAACGTTGCCCCCCGCCAAACGACGCAACGGCCACACGGTCGCCCGCCTTCAGCGTGTCATGAAACGTAATCTCGAACGTGCCGGACGTGAATGACCCGAAGTTGAATACGTCGCTGAACGCCTTCGAATTAACAGGTGCGGACGATTCCGTTTCCTTCGTTACGCGCGTATATCGGTTGAGTTCGAGCGTAGTCGGAACCGTAGATTTAACGGATACCTTCCGCGTATGTTCACGTAGATGCTCCGGAATAATCACGTCGTCTCCGTCGAGTTCGATCTTCATGTTATCGACTTGTACGCGGAGAGCTGGCGGAGGTGCGATGATCGTCGCGTATTCGATATCGACTTCTACGTTGTGGCCGAGTTGCTTAATAACATCGCGGAACTGTGACATGCCGCCTCCGTCAATTCGTTCGATCATTTCTTCGCACCTCCTCGTATGGATTCCATCTCGGATACCGTATCCAACACCTTCAGCGTGGAGCCGCCCGATGAAGCTTTTGTTGTTTTTTCCTTCGCTTTCTTTTTCTTCTTCTTTGCCGCTTCCTTCTTCGGCTCCGATTCTTCGTATTCCAGTTTCGGTAAGTCGTCCGTTTTGGACAGCGTAAGCGACATCATGTGCGTGCCATTTTGGAACGTATGAGTATCCGCGTTGACATAATAGCCGCCGACAATGTCCGTCATGCTCTCGAAGGCATAAACGGCAGTTCCCGCAACGACCTGCGTAATACCTAACGCATCTACGGATACGTCTTCGCCGACTTTGCCGAGTTCCTTCAGCTTGGCCTTCGCGAGTTGTTGGATTTGGCTGGCGGTTGCGTCACTGTCCGCAGACTCTACGTGTTGCATCATTCCATATTTTTTAATCAGCGCGGCATCCTTCGCCGTAGACGTTATCGGTTTCTCGTCCGTTCCACCCTGCGCCTTGACCGCTGTACGCATCTCCTCAATCGACTGAGAGCGTCGCGCTGACGTAATGTTAACGCCATCCTCCAGCATCCAACGGACAACTTCGTCTTTTTTCTCACGCAAAAAAAGCTTACCCTCACGCGAGTAAACGATGAACTTACGGTTATTTTGCTTACGCGTTTCCGTTAGCGCCGTCGTAATCATATCCCACAGCGACATATCACGGAGGATAAGCTTCGGGATAACGTAGCCCGTGTTTGCAACGGTTCCGGCCGGGATTCCGAACGATTTACACAACGAGGACACGATCGTTCCCGCCGTTTTGCCGACGAACTTCTGCGTATCTACGTTTTTCGTGAGATATACGTTTTCGTCATACGCCGTAATCGTTGTATCGCCTTTGTCGTCGATATCGTACGTAAAAATAACGCCGCGAAACAGCCCGACATCGTCCGCGTAGAAGCGCAGCTCCTTCCCGAGTTCAAACGCAATGCGCTTGTCGTCCGCGTTTAACGTATTGGAGTACGAGATGGACAACGTACGATGTGGCTGTGCGACGTCTCCGGACCACGTTGCGGATTTGACGAGCGGTTCGATCCAATACTTTCCGTCATAGAGTAATTTAATTTCCATTACGGTATCACCAACTTTTGCCCCGGCTTGAGTACGTTAGGGTTCGGGCCGATTGCGGACTTATTTTTTGCGTAAAGCTCACGCCATCGGTCGCCGTTGCCGAGTACGTCTGCCCGTTGCGCTATCTTCCACAACGAGTCGCCTGCCTTAACCGTATATGACTTTGCCTTAACGGTTGCGTTCGGACGCTTTACCGCCGATGTAAGTTTCGGCATTGTTTTCGACGCGGAGCCCGTAAGCTTTTTATTGTCCGATTTCTTTGCGATGTCGATAAAAACGTGTTCTTTCAGCGACAACGTATAATAGATATCGCCCGGCTCACCGCCGCGCTCTTCGTATTCAAAAGAGCGTATAGTAACCGCGAAATTGACGGAGGTACCTGTAATGATAAACCGCGCAGGCTTACCACTACGCATCCAACGCTCGATTATCGCGACATATTCACGTGGTGCCTTGAGGTTAGAGTACGAGCAATAGCCTGCGTTGTAGTCACGCGGGAAAAACGATGACATCGAGAACTCACGGAGACGTTGATTGCCGATTATCGTGTACTCGCCGAGATTCGAAATCTCTACGTCTTCGTAACCGTGGGTCATCGTTGTTTGGATACTCTCGGGATTAACGGGGAGCCATAGGACTTCCGCGCCATTATTGTACTTTAGCCAAAACTGCAAAACATCGCCTCCTATCTCGCTAACTGATACGCCAGTTGACGCGCTATTTTCTCGATGTCAGCGTCTTCACGTACATTAAACGTATTCCCCGTGATTACGATGCCGCCCGATCCTCCTCCACGTTGCTGATCGCGCCATTCGGACGCCTCGTGCTTCGTGAGGACCGTCTCATCCTTATGGAGGCGTGCCGGCATCCCGTTATATGGAACCCGGTCAATACCGCCAGCAAAACCCGCTGCGCGGCGGAACTTCGCCCACATGCTATCGTCGTTAGGGTCCACCGAACTTGATGGAGCCTGTAATTCCGTAGGCCCACTAAGTGCCGGAGTACCTTCCGACAGGCTGTTCAGGTGTGCGTTATACTCAAGTAGACGTTCCCCACCGGCTGCGCCGCTAATCTCCTTCAGACCGCCGCTCAGAAAGTCAATAGTCTTCTTAACCCACGGGGATGCTGTAATAGCAAGGGCTACGGTAAGCCCGATTGGATTCGGCGCTTTTCCCGCGATAAACAAACCGAGGATAAACGCAAACTGCGGATTATTGACGATCGTACTCGCGAAGTTCTTACCGATAGCCATCGCAGATTCCTTACCGAATTGCGCAAACTTTTCGGATGTACCTCCGTTCCACCATTCGGATAACGTCTTCTTAACGTCATCGAACACAAACGCAATTTTACTCTTAATATCCGGAAGCTTATTAAACTCCGGATTGTTGATAAAATGCGTTTTCAAATACGCCTTCGACGTACTAACTGCGCGTTGCATAGCCGCCGTGATTCGCGGAGTGTACTTAATAACGAGGTTAGACATTGCGTCCGCAAGTTTGGCAATGATCGGCATCGTCGGTATCAGGGCGGAAATCTGCAATGTCTCTAATGCTCCGGAAAATTGCTCTACACTTCCCGCCGCGCCTTCCATCTTCTTTTTCGCAACTTGGAGGGCCGTGACGTTCGCCATTTCCTGTTGAAACTTCTTGACGCCCGCCGCGCCCTCTTTGAAGAGGATGTTACCTGCGCGAATCGCATCGGACCCGAACATATCATACATGTAGGTTTGACGCTGTTCAGCGGTTAATTTACTGAACCGATTCCTCAGCAAATCCGCTACCTGCGCCAGGTCTTTAATCTCGCCTTTATTATCGTAGAACGCGGAGTGAATGAGGTTACTCGCTGTCAAGAACTTCTTCGTTTCCTTTGCCGACTTAGCCGTCCCAACCTTGAGCCCCGTCTGAGCTGCGACGTATTTCTCGATGTCCTTCGTAACCGCTTGGACGGATGTACCCGTCGATTTGATGCCTTTTTTCGACATGAACGCTAATGCATCCGTAGTATTAACAGTCAGTAAGTTGAAGTCCTCGAACAAGCCGTACGCTTTATCGGTCATGGGAGTCAGGTTTGATAGCATCGTCTTCAGCGATGTACCTGCGGATGCCCCTTTCAGACCGTTATTCGCAAACAAACCGAGCGCCGTATTCGTATCTCTAAACGACATACCAACACCGTCAGCTACGGAGCCAACCTCAGCTAGGGAATAGCGTAAATCGTGTACATCCGTAGCTGACGCATTCGCGGTACCCGCCAAGATATCCGCAGCCTGCGCCGCAGTTAAGCCGTCTTTTTTGAACGAGTTGAGCGCGGTCGACATGACTTCCGCAGCTTCAGCGAGACCGAGTCCGCCAGCCGTCGCGAGATTCAAGGCCGCGTTAAGACCGCCCGCTTGGACCTGCGCGGTGGACATGCCCGCTTTCAACAGTTCCTCGATACCTTGCGCGGCTTCAAGTGCGGAATATTTCGTTAATGCGCCTTGCTGAAGGGCTAATGCCTGCATGGATTTCGTTTGCTCGTCGGTCGCGCCTGTTAGCGCCTGTACTGTCTTCATTTGAGCCTCGAAATCCATCGCCTTTTTGACGGAGTCCGCCGCGAACGCAATCCCCGTAGTCGCAACGCCAATCCCCGTTGCTGCTACTCCGAACTTGAGCATTCCGCCCATTGCCTTACGGAGAGGACGAGACATATCGTCGATGAGGCGTAGGTGTCCGATCAAATCGAATGAAATCGTAATTACCTCCTTCCTGCGTTATTTCTGTCGCGCCTTCGCTTCGATATCGAGCTGAACCACCATGGACGCGTACATAAAGAAGCGATGTCTTCGTTCCTTTGCGTAAACTTCGTCGGGCGGAATCCCGTGACGCTGGAATATCTCGTGTAGCATGTACGCCTCCGGATCGCCCGACTTAATTAGTTTTTTGCGTCTTCAACGAGCTCCGCGTCTTCCACGAAACCGGAAAGGACCAGAACCGCTTGTACCATACGAGACTGTTCGCCTGGCAACAGCGCCTTCTTCACGCAATCGGCTGCGTCGGATGCCCCGTAGTGGTCTTTGAGTGACTTATCGCTAAAGTCCGGATCGACGGCGCTTTTTGCAACCAGTAGCCGGTTAAATAACGAGCCGTCTAAGGAACCGTCCTTACCTGTCGTTGCCTGTGAGCGAGCGCGCTCAATTGCGTCCTCATCTAACGCTTTAATCGTGAAATGCGTCTTCAAACGCGGAATATAAATCTCTTCCTTCAAATCCGTTGTTGCTCCGAGTAACGCTTCGAGTCCTTTAGCCATCTATGTCAACCTCCGTTTATTTTCGTAATTAAAAAGAGGCCCCGAAGGACCCCGTATGTTAAGCCGCGCGAATTTTATCCATAACTTCGTAACCGCTGAACAAGAACGTAAGCTCCTGCTCAACGATCGAACCGACCTCGTAGTTGATAATCGGAATCTTATCGAATGTGACGTTTTTCAGCCGCACCCGATACGCTCCGAACGATTCGGGGTCGTCCAATTTGACAACGAGTTCCGTTGTGAAGGCAGGACTCTTATCGTCCGTAACCTGCGCCATCTTCTCGATCCATTCCGACGTCACCATGTAGCTCCCGATCGAACCGGAGCCTTTCAGCGACGTTACCTTATTACCGATCCAGCGCGTACCGGCGAGCTTGACGTCTTCGAAGCCGATCTCGATATTCGCCTCACACGAGTAAACGTTGGACATCCAGTTACCGTCTGCGTCGTTTACCGCTCCGTACGCACCACTGATTACGCGTGTAGCGTCTAGTACCATCTATTTTCACCGTCCTTATACGTTTACTGTGATGAAGATACGTTCCATCGAATCGACTTCCACGTAGGAAAGGGCGAGAAAAACCTGATCGCCTACGGATGGGAAATTCGGATCAAGTCCGACCGCAGGGCCCGATAGTACGCCCGAGATTTCCAAGCGCTCCAGGTACGCCTTAATCGCAACCATCAACGTAGCCTGACCGTCAGCGTTGTTGTTGAGCTTGCCGATGTAATTGTCTTCCGCGGTTTTGGTAATGTCCGTGCTAATCGCCTGACGTGCGCGCATATTGCGGACTTTTTGTTTGGACGTTACGAGACCTTGCTTAACTTTCACGCGAGTACCATCGTTAACGAAAACAAACGAACCAGCCGTAAGCGCAGCGTCAAACTCCGTCTTAGTCAAGCGTCGAGTAACGTCATCCGCAGGCACTTGCGCGTAAGTAGTCGAGCGGTTAATCGCAGTTCCCGCAATCAAGCCGGCCACCCACGGAGCAAATGCGGATGAATGGTACGTTTTAGTACCGATGACCACTCCGCTAATTAAGTTGACGATATAGTTGTCCGCATTAAGTACAGACCGCGCGTTACCCAGCGCAGGGTCAGCGTCCGTAGCCGCGTCACCACCGAATACGGAGATAAAGTGCTTGCCTTCCGTACGGTTGCGGATTGTCCACGTCTTGGTCAGCGCTTGCTCATCCGCGTTAAATTCACCGTCGAAGACAAACACGTTAAATTCGCGGGCATCGTAAGCCGCACGCATATCCGTGTAGTCCTCGGCGACTGGCGTTTTTGGCATCGTATAGACGAGTACGTTCTTCGCACCGCCCTGCAACGCAAATAAGATCGACTGGATATTCGACGCTCCGAACAAATCGGATGCGGCTTTCTCCGTTTCGACCGTGTAAAACGTCTTAGCTGTCGCCTTTGCGCCGTAATTTAACAGCGGGATCGCGGCCGTGCCGCGTGCGCCTCCGTTAATCTGCGCGGCGGCCGCTTCGACGTAATTGATGTAGAGACCCGGCTGGATAGATAATGCAGTAGGGTCCCAAGAACCTCCGGCCATCTAAAAACCTCCTTTGGAAATAAAAAAGAGCGCCCATTGGGACGCCCTACACGTAACGCGGATGTATGTGATTGATCTTGTCGTATTGTCGTTGCGGCTTCATTTCGCGAACTGTCGTTTGCAAAACACCGACCGTCGCGTATATCTTGTTCTCCGTCGCTCCCGGCTGCGCGAAGCCAAATCCTTCGAATCGCATATGCACGTCAGGCAGTCCGCCCTCTGCGTAAATAGCCGCACTCAGATCGGACATGATCGGCATTGTCTCTTCCGGGTACTTCGCGAAATGGATGATTTGGTAATCGCGATCAATCCGGTAATGCATTCCGGTTTCAAGCGTCCGCCCATCTCGTAAAAAGCGGACAACAAAAAGCCCCGGCGTAGGTTGCTCCGGGACTGTCTGCTTCTCGTACGTTGCATCGGGGTATTTCCGCTTTATGAACGCCTCGATTGCTTCAATCTCGCTAATCAGCGCCATGTTACAGCCCCTCTCGCTTAATCGCGGCTTTGATTTCCGCCTCTATCGTCCGTTGCCACTCGCGTTCATTCTCCTCCGCCGGCTTATCCAAAAATCCCGGAACAGTGCCCGGCGTGGTCGGATTACGGAAGGAATCGCCATGCTTCTTCGGGTATACGTCGTTAAGATACGTAGCGTAATCGAACTTACGTTTACCTTTAACCTCGATCGCGGACGCGCTGATCTCGCCGACCCACTTATCGCCCCGCTTCGTAACATCCGTCGAAATAGACCGCCGCAGTGTACCGGTCTTTAGCGGAGCAATATTCGTAGACTCCCGCCGCCACTCGTCCATAACGTCCTGTACTCCCGTTTTCGAACCGTCGGAAATTGCGTCCTCAAGCCGCGTACGATATCCCCTGAAGAAACGTCCGATAACGCGCTTAATAAACGGAGCCCCGCGCGTGGCGTCAAAATCAAGTCTGTTTACCGCCATCTATACGTTCACCTCCGTTATTAGCGCCTTGCCGGACAACCCCCGTTTAGGCTGTATCGCGATCGGCTTGCGTTTAATCGTTACGCCGAGTTCGTTTGTGTACGTAATCTCGTCGTCATACGAAACGTCCGCCAGCTTGTCGAGGTATATCGTCATACTCGATAGCGCCTCGTCTCCGAACTGGTTCGTAACGGTCTTCGTCTGTTCGGATACGCGTGCAGATACCGGTACTTCCGCGCCAGGCGACGAGTGACCCCACCCGCTACCTTTAGCCGCCTTCGTTATCGTTATTGTTTGCCGCATGGATACGAGTGGCACGTCACATCACCGTCCATTTCGCGCTTCGTTTCGATAGCTTCACGCCATTTTCCGCGCCGATAAGGTCGAGCGCAGTCTGCGGAATAAACTTACGCAGGTCATCGTAAGGCATCCCGGTTGAACCGTCTTTAAACGTCACATTGAACACGCCAGTCAGACCGAACGATGCGGTACCCTGCCGCTGAAGCCGCCCGGTATCGTTGTACAAAATCGAAAGTACATTCGTGAACTCGTACGTCGCCGCGTCAGGAATGACGTATTTCGGATAGGCGGTCGTGAGCGTTCTCCCTGCGACATTTAACATCCGTTGTTTTCTCGCGGTATCGCTCGCTTGCCAATCCTCTACGTCAAGGCAAGACGCATTAATGTACGCATCTGCCGCTAATATCGTAGTTGCCACGGTAACACCTCCGTTTATTCGTCGGAGGTTTCCGTCGTCTGCGCCTTCTTAGCGCGTGGTTTCTTCGGCTCCTCCGGTTCTTTCGCGTCAATACGGCTAATCCAAATAGGTACGAGCACGTCCAAACGTGCTATCTCACTGGCATCCTTGGTTACATATACCCCTCGCGTATCAAACTCGATCCCGTCAAGAGAGTAATGAGGACCTGCGTGGTACTCCGCCATTCACGTAGTCACCTCCGTTAAATATAAAGAGGAGCCGAAGCTCCTCCGATTAAGATACCGACGTGCTGATATTGTCCAGAATCGCGATCTTCTCGCCCGCATTTTTGACCGTTACGCCGTACTCGCCGCGAATCTGACGAGCAACAAAGTCAGCGCCCGGTACAGTAGCGTCCACGTCATGCAGCGCACGGCCGTTCAGTGCGTCGATAGACAGGATATCGCGGTCAAACAGTGCAATTTTATTTTTCGGAAAGTTCGGATCGACGATGACGGTTGCTACGGAGCCGCCCACGATATCAGAAACGAACGTTTGTATCTTGTGGCCGGTAGCGGTGTCCGTGCGCTCAGTCCGAATCGTATCGGAAGCGAATTTCGTGATTTGACGAGCCCCCGCGGTGTTAGTCAAGATGGTGTTTACCGATCCGCCACGCAAGTAAATTTGTTCGGACAGGTCGTTCAGATGCGCAGGGGTAACTTCCTTACCCTCGGCATTCTTTTTCGCAGCGCCTTTCTTGTCCGCAAAATAAAGCAATCCGCCTGTTGTACGAGGCATACCAGCGGCACCACCAATACGGCGACCATAAATCAACCAGTCATTCATCTCGCGTTGCATTTCTTTTAGACGCAATTGTACTTGGTAGTTCAGCTCATCCGTAACGTTATAAGTTCGCACGTTCTGTTGTGTACCGGACACTTGCGCATACCGCTCGATGATCTGTGTCACATTGTGATCTACGAGACGGTCATGACCTTCATCGACACCGGGCAGCGCACCTTCCAACTGCGGACGGGCAACGATGCGAATCTCTCCGCCGGCTTCGATCGCTGCTGCGTTTGTGCCATCGTAACCACGGACGACGGTAATGACGTCACCAGCTACGGCAGTAACACGCATATACTCCTCGCCAGAAACTACGATCGCATTGACGCGGAATTTGAGTCCGTCACCTTCAGCGACAGTAATTGCCGTAGCACCTACCGCAGCAGCAGAAGCAGCAGTTGCGCGGTTAGAGTTGAGGTTATCGGACATCCATTCGAACTTTGTTTGATACAGAGAGTTGGAGCCTAGCCCCACAATGCCGAGCAAGTTTGGTGCGTCCTCGATAATTAGGGAAATACCCGCTTCGAGCTGGCGCACTTGGTCCTGAAAATCGTAAGTTCTCAACATATATAAACTTCCTCCTTATATTTGGGCAAAATAAAAAGCCTCGGATTTTCCGAAGCTTTAGCGCGTAAGTTTATTGGATAGCTCGACGACCTTTGCGAAGTCTCTGATTCGTTTTGCCTCCGCGAGCTGCTGCTCAAGTGTGCGCGTTTCCTTGTCGTACGGATTCCCCCCGGAAGCGCCTCCGATTGTCAGCGGTTCCTTTTTCGGCTGCTCAACCAGGAACGGTTTACTCGCAATCAACGCCTTAACTACGTCCTCGACGCCGCTAATTCTTCCGTCACCCTCGACTGAAGCGGTGCTCAAATCCGCCAGTACATACGCGTCGTCAATCGCATCCACTCTAACGTTTAACTCACGCGCCAACGTGCGAAACTCAGCCTTGATAAGACGTTGATTAGCGGCTGTTAGCGCTTGGTCACGTTCAGTTCTCGCAGTCTCCGCAGCCTCCAATGCTTCCGCTTTTTCCGCCTCAAGACGTTCAGTTGCGGTCATTTCTGCCCTCTGGCGTTCTTCATTGGCACGCTCGAACTCGGTCAATTTCGCTTTAAGCTCGTCGTAATCCGCATACTTTTTACGTTCACGTGCGATACGATCCGCAATGACCTGGTCGAGTTCGTCCTGCGTGAAGGTCTTCGGTGGTGTCGGATCAATCGGCGGGTTCGGCGTTGGGTCTGGATCGCCCTCCGCGAACAGTTGTAGACTCAGCGGATACTTAACGTTGGTGTATTTGCTCATAAGTCCTCCCGCGTTTAAGCGCCGCGTAGCGCATAGTATCCGACAGTTTTTGGACGTATCGTAGGTCCGGTCTTTACTTCGGGTTTCGTACGGGCATCAAAACGTGACGGCAGCGCGGATGAAAGATATCGCGCCGAGGTAAATCGCCATAATACGGGTAATCGCCGGGGGCGTCCGACGTAAGCTTAACGATCCGCCCCTCCCAATTACGGCAAGCGTCTTTTGCTCCGTGGCTCGATATCTGCGCGTAGTAAACGCCGCGTCCGAGAGATTCGTTAATAGTGGCCTCGCGCTGCATTTCCGCCATTTTCGTACGGACGAGCATGTCTACGTACGTTTCTGGCTTCCAGCGGCGGCCTTTCGCGTCTATAATTCCGGAATCGACCGCATCGCCAAGTGTTTTGCGCATACGGTCGAGTACGTCACGTTTTAATGTTTCATTACCATTAACGCCTTGAGATAAGTTTGCGCGGAGAGAATCCGCAAGAGCCTGTCGGATAGCGGCTTTCGTCTTGCGATCCATGTTGCCGGTCACCGCAAGGATATCCGCATGGGTGTCTAGGATCGCGGAAGCCAGTAAGTCGCGATTAGCTCGGTTGAGCTTAGCTTTATCGGCGGCTTCCAGTAACGTTTTGGCAACGCCAAGATCAATCAACGCACATTTAACGCCATCTTGCGCGGCTTTTGTAAGGTTATCGCGAACCCACTCTTTTGACTCGGCGTTTAATTTAGCAATAGCTTCGGACGCCTCTTTTGCAGCGCTATCGGCCGTCTTGCGGTTAGCTCCTCGCGTAAATAAGCGACTTACGGCGGAACCAATAGCCGAACGAGCGCGCCGAAAAGCCCCGAGTAGTTTAGACACGGGGCCATCATAATTCGGGTCGTCCATTAGGCGTCACCGCCTGGGTCGTTAAATATCGAAGCGTCAACAGTGCCCGAAACGCGCTGCTCGTCTTCGTCAATTCGACGGACAAGCTCGGCTGCCTGCGAGTCATCTACGCCGTCTAAATCTTTGATTGCGTCAGTAACCGACCATGTAGGCTTACCGCCAGTACGCAGGTTAGCGACTTCTGCCGCTTCCTTTTCATCACGCGGAATTCCATCGCGCCAGGTAATCGTAGGGTACACTGCTTCGTACGCTGTGAAATCGGCGACACCATCGTTGGCGTGGTTCTCTAGTTTCATCGCCTTCCACAACGCATTACGTAGACTCCGATCAACGTGCGCTCTAATGCGCTTCACCTTGGACAAGATCGGCATAAACCGTGCTTTAATCGCGCCAGCGTCCGTATGTGACGTCCCTGTCCCGCCTTTATCTGAAGCGAGCGTCGTTCCGAACAACCATTGTGGTGTCTCGCTGATTTGGTAAACGAGGCCAAGAAGAATATCGAGCTCTTTAAACGCGCCATCGAGTTGAGAATTCCACGTCATATAACCAGGCGTTGCGTCGTCCTTGGTTACGGGAATATAGCGCCCGCCGCTGCGTACCGTCGCGTCGTCGTCCTCCTGAAAATCGGGCCCGTACGCAGTTGGATCGCTGTGCTTCCAGAGGATATAGTCAATTTGGACGAGTCGATCGTTTAACGCGGCCAGTACGCTCTCCAGCTTCTCCGTACCGCTTTCTCCACGCCAATCTGCGTCCGTTGTCTTGTACGGGACGTGCTCGACAAGCAATTCCGGCATTCCGGTCGGTACAACGTCCTGCTCCCGTCCCGTCGGAACTGACTCACCGATGTTATACGTTGGAATAGGCGCTCCCCATCGATCATCCACGCCTCGTTCCGTAAGCTCATACCTTTCGTACACGATATAGCCCGGTATATGACGCTCCACGTTTAGGTACGGCGTCTCTGTAGTCGGGATACCGGACAAGAACGACATGATTCGGCTACTATTTTCGATCTCCCACTCTACCCATGCGATATTCACCGCCTTAAACCGCTTCTTAGAGCCGCGCGACAGCTCCGGAAATACAATCGAGGCGTCTACGGGTTCAATAATCGGCTCCAGCGGTGCCTCCGGCGCATCCAAACCGAGTTGCAGCGTCTCAGATACGTCCGTACGTTGTCCGTAGTACGTCTTGAGAAACGAATCGCCCCGAAAGCCTGCTCCGATTACGATCTCGTGGATCATCTGCGTTAGATCGTTCTCTTCGACGATGCGACTTAGCGCTGTTTGTTCGGGGGATTCCGGATCGCGTCCGGTCTCAAACGTGGGCGCCTCACCTACCATCAAGTCCGCGGGCTTCGTCAGCAACACGTCCATAAGGTTGACCGCGATAAATAACGTTTTGAGCTGCGGCGCAAACGGCGTATCTTTTAGGAGTCCGGAAGCGCGATCGTATATCTCAACGTGGCGACCTTGGTAAATAGCCCGTCCGCGTTCATACTTCGCTAAGCGTGGAATCTCATAAACTGGCGGGTATTGAGCTCCGGTATAAAATAGCTTTGTTTCCTTTACATCGTAAAACTCCGACACAAAGCTCCTCCTTTCGTGGTATAATTTCCCTATAATATAGAGGAGGGATATTTTTGAGCTTCTTTGATAGACTGAATAGAAAAATGCGAGAAATTGAAACCGACCAAGACAGAAATCAAATGATTGAGGACAGAAACCACCTTTTAAGTGAAATCAGAGCCGCATTTCAAGAATTGCGGGAGGAAGCCGCAAACCTAAGTGCAGCTTTTAATGTCACACCACCAGCTTTAGGTACCGACACCACTTGGATCGTACAATACCAAGACCGCTCCTTTGCGGTATTCACTGATGAAGTTGCCCAAGTACTTAGAAAGAACCAGGATATTGAAACTAAGTCGGCTATCGAAAATATCATAATCTCTAAAGTGCACTAGACTACATCCATTTCGGCTTATTCCGGAGCTTCTTCCGTCCGGTCTTCGCAATACTTACGGCCATTTCGAGCGCATCCGGTAAGTCATCGTGGCTGCCGGACCCGTACAGCTCGAACTGCTCCAGTAATAACGAGTGTTTCCGCGTAAATTGAATAGCGCCGCTCTCGATATCCGGGAGCAGCGCTTCTATACGGAGGTCCTTACGGGACCGTTGATATATTTCCTTAACGCGAGTCTGAGCGGGATAGCCCGCCGTCCTCAGCGCATCCTTCAGCTTCATAACGAAAAACTCCTGCGCAGCTTGCGCCTCTGCCGCGATCGCTGTCGGTTGATAACGTTGTGTTTTCTCCACGACAACGCGCATAAACTCGTCCGGCTTAACACGCTCTCCGTACGCGTCAACTACGTACTTCGTACCGCTCTGTTTATGCCGCGCAATCGTTACAACCGCAGAATAGTCACCTCGCGTTTTACCCATCGCAAAGTCAATTCCGAGATAAATATCGTAATCGGACGTGAGGAAATCACGGTCCTCTCGATCCCAATACGCGAACCGCTCCGGATTGAAAATCGTCGACTCCACGTCGACCGGATTGTTCATATACTCCGTGTTGAACGCCTTCGTACCGTTATCCCATTTCCACGTCATCAACTTCCATAGCGGCTGCGCTTCCGGCCACAATACGGTAGCCCCACGATCCATTTCCGCGCGATTTAACTCGTACAGCGCTTTTGCGTCCGCAGCTCGATTCGGATTATCTCGGTCGGTATAAACGAGACGGCACGCTTCCCATAGGTCCATACGTTCAGGCCATTCGATAACTGCGCGATATACGCGACTCTTAAAGTCCGAACGCTTGTATAGGACGTTTACGAGTAGCGCCTCGTGATGGACCGTTGTTCCCATGTAAACGAAGGCTGTACGTTTACCCTTCGGATCACCCAACGGTACGACGGTTTGTGCAAACCAGTCACGCATCTTCTGACGGAGTTCTGGCGTGGCCGCGTTAGACTTGATGTCCTCCAAGTCGTCACATACGATCAAATCCGGACGGACACCGTTCCAGTTACGCCCACGCAACGCTTGGCCGGTAGATGCCGCTTCGACCTTCGTTAACATTTTCGGTACGCCGTTGTCCGTCGGCTCCCACGCGATAAACTCCGAGCTATTATCCTTCGGGTTCTCCTGCTGTTTCGGAGACAATAAAGGACCGAAGTCCCTCCGCAGCTTCTCGTTATGCTTAAGCTGCATCGAAATCCAGTCCAGGTTTCCGCTCGATACTGCCGGCGTCTCCGATATGATAATTTCGTACTTTCGTTTCCGATACACAATCTCGCGCAAAGGAAACGCCTTGGAAAGATACGTTGACTTGGCGTGAGAACGGGGCGCAGCGACTGCGACCTTATCGTTGGTATTAATGTTGGACACATCGTCCATTATCACGCTAATTTCACGGTGAAAATCAGGTGCTTCGTCTACGTCTACGATATCGAACCCGTCCCAATTGCCTGCGTTACCCGGATTTTTAGCTTCCGAGAAGTATTCGAGAGCGAACGCAATAAGATCCGTTTCAGCTTCGTTAATTACACTCAACCGCTCATACTCCGAAAGCTGCATTTCTACCTCGCGCTGGTCCTCGTCACCCAAGACGGCGATGTCTACGCCGTCGAGTGCGTCAATTAGGTCGGCCAGTTCGTTTATCTGCGCTTCCCGTTCGTTTCGGCCGATCCATTTTCCGTTAACCCATGCGATAGATACCGCCTCCTCTCTTAGTTTTGACGGGAATTTACCGTGAAATTAGCCCGTTTCGTAGCTTCCGCATAGTCTCGTTAGGGATTGCGTAGATAAGCCGTAATTTTACGTATTTCGCGCGACGGAAGCATTCGCCCACATTACGGCCTCTTCCAGCTTTGTGTTTGCGAGGGACTTCTCGCGCGAGTTCGGAGCGAGTTCATCAATCAAATACGCCAAATCTCTCGCCTTCTGGCGAATGGCTTCGTACTTCTCCGTCTGTCCTGCCCTCGGTGCGTGATAGCGGAAATTGTTCTCGACAACTTCGTTCATAGGACATACTCCTTCCGAAAGTCAAAAGTTTATTTTGATACGCCGAAATTTCGTACACCAGATTTAGGGCCGCGCGAGGAGGCGCTTGGGGGTACGGTGATACTGCGTTGTGTTAAAGCGTTAATCAAACGCAATTGAAGCGCAGACTCCCTTCTTCGTTCTCTAATCGTAAAGGCACCGATATACACCGAGTATGCACGTACATGTTCACAAAATACGCGTTATGTGATTATGTCTGCGCCCGGAACCCGCGCCGTTACTGCGTTTATTCTCGTTGCATAAATCCGCGCTATACATTGCATATACATTTCCAGCGCATAATACGGATAATCCGCGTCACTATGCGGATTATCCCCGTTACATACTGGAAGATTATACACGTATTTCCCGTATCCCCTATCGCGTTTATGCACCGCTTATTCAACGAACAAACGTTCGAGATGCGGCGACCTATTCGTGGTGTGGCGCGGCGTCACGGTGAAGCATGCAGGCGTGATCGGAAAGTTTCGGAGAGGGCGTGCACCAGGAGCTTCGTGTAGATAAAACGCACCTAATCCGAAAGCACCCGAAGACGCCGCGCACAAATCGCTTCCTATTATATACGCGCTTATTCCGTGTCTTCGGAGTCGCTACCCTTACGCACCTTAAACGCCTCAATCCGTGCCCTCAGCGCTTCTACATCCGTAGCGTTCGCATCCTTCGTTTCAACCTCGACCCGATCCGTCAACATCCCGTTAATTTGAAGCACGAGTTTAGCGGCTGCTGCGTTACCCTCACGGATAGCCCATTCCGCCATAGATTCGACTACTTCCGGTAGCTTAGCGCTATTGTTACGGATGATCGCACGCTTTAACTCCACATCAAATGTCGGTGTCTTACGCCAGTTCTCCAGCGTACGCGCAGTAACTCCGCAAATAGCTGCGATCTCTTCGAACGTCTTACCGCCCTTATTCGGAATAGATAACCACTCGATAGCTACGTATTGCTCAGCTGTTATTTTCTTCGCCATAATTACGTCCTCCCTTCGTTTAAATAACGCAAAGAACCGCCTACCCTACGCTCAGGCAAGGCGTAAGGTAAAGCGGCTCATTTCACGGTAATTTAACGCTTAAATCCATCCGCCTAACCCTCCGCGATTGAAGCGCAGTAATACGTATATAAACCAGAATAACGCAGGAAGTGCGACTATGAACGCAGCTCCCTTTGCGAACTCTAGTACGTCAGTCTTCGAATCGCCCCGTATCTCTGCGTAAGTAATCTTAAACAACCCCGCTAAGACTAACGCAGTATGAACGCATAACCAAACGAATAATACCGTAGCCATATACGCCCTCCTTCCGTATTGTTCACGCTGATTCATAGTGAATCTACGGGAACTAAAAGATACTGCGCGTCGCTCCGCTCCTTGCCGTCGCCTATCGGCTCCGAACGCGTATATAGATTATTGATTAATATACTTTTCTGCGTGACCCGCAAGGAACGAAGTGACGCAGCGCTTACTACGTAGTGTGTAAGATAAAGAGTTGCTCGACCCCTAAAACGGCTGAAACCCGCGTCGCTCTAAGGTGAACCCCGTTTTTGAACTATGCAGTATTTGATACCCTTATGGCTCTAACTATGCAGTATTTGATACCCCCTAAAACGGAAGGCCCTCGTCATCCCCGTCAAAAGCCGCTTCAGCAGCGCGTTTATTCTGCGCAAACTCGAACCGTACGCCCTGCGTATATTCATCGTCATCGAACTTCTTACGGTACATCACGTCGGGATTCATGCGAATAACGACCGCACCAAACGCCTCTGAACGCATCACAAAGCCGTTCTTGCTCAATTCACGCAATCCCCTGCGCGCAGTCTGTTCGTCAATCCCAATGATTCGCGCGAGTGACGCCTGCGTAACGTGGTCGAGCCTGCTTACGTCTCTTTCATCCGGATTCGTACAAAGGTAAAGCATTTCGTAGTGTACATACGGTATCATGCAATATAAAAGGCCCGCCGCCTGAACCGTTAAGTTCTTGACGTCGGACCTCGTTTTTGTTTGGTAAACTTTCGTAAAGGACTCGCCTTGTTTAAGCGCTCGCCCGATCGAGTGATACTCCGAATCGACAGCGTATACTTTGCGTCTGCCCTCTTTAGCTTCTGTAAGGACTCCGCACTTAGTCAGCGTTCCGATAAGCGCCACAGTCCAGCGTGCGGCCTTTCCGATTGCTTTCGCGATCTCAGCGGAACCCATACGTTTACTCTCGTAATAAAGGTCGCCGCCTTTGTCCAGCCGCATGTACGGTAGCAGCTTCATGACCGCGCCAAGTCCATTTAGCGAAAGCATTGACGTGAGGTTGCGTACGCCGCCGTGGTATGACGTAACATAATGCTTCGTATTCCGCGAAGCTGCGTCAGCTCGTTGCGCGTACTCGCGTTTCCTGGTGATATCCTCTTCGGACTCCACACGGTAACCGTCGACTGGAACCTCCTGGACCCACTCGCCTGAATCATTCTGCCGCAAAGCAAACTCGCTCATTCGGACACCTCCGCTTTAAACCGTTTCGTAGGATCTATCGGCTCAATTCGGCAATATCCGTTTCCTAAGTCAATAATGCGGGAGTTGTCGCGGAGGTCAATCGCGCCTGCCGCTTCCAGTCGCTGTCCATACGTTAGATCGCTCATACGTCTCTGCGCTGCTTCGAGTTCCCGCAGTGCCTGCGTAGCCTTCTTAGCCTCTCGCTGGATCGCCTTCAGTCCGGTAAGTGCTTCGGATACATCTACGTTAATTCGCGCGCTGATTTCGTTAGCCGCCATGTATACGTCATCCTTCGTGTTCGCGTTTTTACCGATGAGGAACGTTTTTGGACGTCCCAAACGGGAATAAACCGCCTATGAAAGCGCGGCTTAGTTTCAATTATTCTTCATAACGTATAGATAACTAAACGGACAAAAAGCAGGGTCAAAACGCAGGAATCTACGCATATACGTCGAAGTAATCTCGTATGAAAACGCTAATTACTGACGTAGATTTACTCACCGCAGCACTTACACAAGCACGCGTTACAGTTTACGAAAAAGACGGACGAATTGCAGATTACGGAGGTGTGATCGAAAGGTACACGCCTGAAAGCGTGAAGATAGCGGGAATGTACTTTAGGCGCGGAGAATACGTTTTAAGACCGAGAGCGCACGAAAAAAGCCGGAATAGCTCCGGCCTGGATCGTTATTAGTACGTTTTGAAGCGTTCAGCATCGTTCCACATCGCGTTAAACTTCTCGGCAAACTGCGCGGCCACATCCCCGCCTACCAGCGTCACCAACACCTCGTCGTTTTTCGTGCTGGCGGCTTTCGAGTAGTTGAACGAACCTGTCGTAACCGTCTTTCCGTCCGCGATCGTAACTTTAAGATGCATAAGGCCGCTGTGTGCGTTCACCTTGACCGGAATACCCGCGTTTTTAATCAATTTAAGCGCTTGAGCCTGCGCATCGCCTGTCGCCTGGGACTTATCCGCTATGATTCGTACAGTTACGTCGCGCCCCTCAGCGTCCCTGATCGCTTTTACGATGTCGGGCTGCGTTAAGCTGTAAATGGCGATATCGAGCGTAGAGTCAGCCGAATTAATGACGTCAATGAGCGCCTGATCCGGATGATCCTCCGTAAACGTTGCCTGGACATTCGCGGTGTAAACTGGCGCTGCGGCTTCCGCAGTACAGCCGATAACGGTCGTTAGTAATGCGATTGATGTGATAATCTTCGTAATTTTCATTGTAACAACCCCCTCGTACGTTATTTCGACGCCTGGCTAACGTTCTCCTCCCGTTCGATTAACGATGAAATATCGGCCCACTTCCCGACGGCGATGCGCACGTACAAGCGGCCGTTTGCATAGCGTCCTGCGCAGAATTTGCGTTTATTCATTGCGTAAGCACCTCCGCGTATTATTTATTCCGGAATACAATAACCGCGACAATTATCGATACGACCAACGCAGCCAAGCTGACAACCATCGTTATACTCTCCATACGATTACCTCCTATAGAGGGGCCGTAAGCCCTCATGCTTATTTATTGCTGGCGTCCTCGGTAACATCACAGAAGTCAATCGCGTCTTGTTCCCGACGACTTAACCGCTTGAATCCCCGTAGTATCGCTTGTTCCCGGTTGGCGGCTTTTACAGTGACCCGGCACCCCACGCTAATGTTGTCTTCCGTGAATCTTAAATAATAAATGTTCATACTCCATATCCTCCCGCGTAGGCCGCCGCCAGATTGTATATATAAATCCGTTATGTTAAGATTGGGTGGAGATGGCGCTATACTAGCCGCCAACTCTTGAGGAATCCTTAACGTCTGCGCCTACCGCGTCGTTTGGTTCCTTTTTTCTTTTTATTACGGCTGGCGTTGTGTACTTGGAGTATAGCCAGTGCTGTGACCAACTGTATGACTGCCGTAATAAAGTTTACCCAATCTTTCATATTGAAGTTCTCCTTTCCGATGACTCTTCGTATGTGTCATCCTTATATACACATTATACACTAATGTATAATCATTAGTCAATAGTTTTGACAAAAGTTTATTTTTCCTTTATATTAGGTATATAAAAATGTTCGGAGGAGTGGCATAATTGATTAAGGTGACCCCAAAGCTAAGCACTATATTGAAAGAACGCGGACTCACGCAAACTGAATTAGCAACGGCAGCGGGAATCCCGCAGGCAGCTATATCTAGGTTCGACCGAGCCAGCCAAGGCGCATACGCAAACATTATCGCCATCGCCCGCGCGTTAGATGTGTCAGTTGAAGAGTTGTTTGATATAGAAAACGAATAGAATTAATTATTGACTATTCACTTGTGTATAATGTATAATTGACTTATGAAGTTAATTTTACTTTTGAAAGGAAGTTATACAATGGAAGAAATAAAGCAATTACTAACAGCCTTAATCGAAAGATCTGACGTAACGAACGCCAAACTAGACGGTATCGAAATGCGCCTATCCACGTTGGAAGGCGAAGTAAAAGGCGCGAAGGAAGAACTAGCAGACGTAAAGGGTAGCGTTGACTTCCTCGTCCACAAAATGGGCGAACACGATCGCGACCTCTACGTTATCAAAACGAAGCAAGGTTAAACAACGAAAGCGCCGCGTAAAAACGGCGCTCTTTTTATTTCCGTTGTATAGTACGATTACGCTGCGCACATATTAAGGATCGTAGCGCTTTGCGTAAACTCCTCTGTTAGATCTCCGCAGGTATCGTTAAGGTTGTACGTAATGACCGGACCGGGCGCAGTATCCTTGGCGTATTGCTCCGCACGTTGTTCATTCCGCCCTTTTGCGTAATGGTCCACATGCCACATCTCGTAACGGCTGCGCCTCCGTCGCGTAGGTTCGCCGTAGTTCTTCCGGTCTGCTCCGTATTCTTCGGCGGCCTTTTCGGAAGTTTCACGCTCCAGGCGCAAGGTGAGTTGTGACGCGCTGAAGAACGGGTATTCCGTATTCGTAACCTTATCCGGATGCATATCCGTGAGTTCTTCACGGAGAATGTAGTCCGCCAGACGCACCAACTCGTACGCGTCCGGATATTCGCCCGTTTCTGCTGTATACGCAGAAATTAGCGTATCGACTGAGGCCATTCGCTCAGTTCGGTCCACAATATTAGCTTCGATTAAAGCGGATACCGCGCCTGTAAACATTTCTTTATGATTCAAGTAAAATCCCCCTCGTATTTAAGATCGAAATATCTACGCCGCTAGTTGCGCTTCTCCCGGAAAATCACACGTAACTTCTCCGTATTCCCAACGTCGGTATACTTCCGCAATTCTTTCGATCGCACGATCCACCGCCTCGCCCACGCTCTGACGTTCAACGCACATAATGGCCGCCGCCTCTTTCTGCGTGAGGTCTACGCCATAAACCCACGCAATAGCTTCTGTCTGCCGCTCCGTCAAGCCAGCCGAATTAATCGCGCTACGCAAGTCGATTAGTATATCGCTGGCCGCCGTATCGCCTCGGAAGCGTGCGGAGCTGATCCGGTGACGGTCGCGGAGGAGGGAACGTACCCCCGCAGCGTCGTTGAGTGCGTATTTTACCGCGTAGCTGCGGTCTGATTTTGCGATGTCTATTTTTACAGAACCCATACTATGCTACCTCCTCTTCCGCAGTTTCGACGCGTGAACGGATAATCTCTACGTATTCCGGTTCGCGTTCAATTCCAATAAATCCGAAACCCTCACGCTTGGCTGCTACAAGGGTGCTTCCGCTACCTGCGAACGGGTCCATGACAGTACCGCCCGGCGGTGTTACCAAGCGCACAAGCCACGCCATGAGGTCGGTGGGCTTGACTGTTGGATGCGTATTGCCTACGCCTCTGTCCGCTTTGCTCGCCTTTTTGCATACTTCGCGAGGCGTTATGTTGAAATACGGAGAGTAAAACGCGTCCTCGTCCGTCGTAACGCAGTTCGCGGGGAACCATCCGGCAACGTGTGTCGGAGTGTAAAACGCGCCGCCTGCGTATGCATTCGGCAATAACCCGCCAGTTGATGTGTAATTATCGCGAAGAAACTGAACGTCCTCCTCCGTTATTTCTTCGCGCGGCTTCGCAACAATCGCCATACTTCGGACGTTTCCGTCCCATCTTGCTCGCGATGCTTTTCCCATTACGCCACATCTCCTTGCAATAGTTCGTTTAACTTTGCGTCGCCTTCACGCACAAGTTGCAGTTCTTCATCTAGCGAACTCCACGTCCATTTGCGCACTAGCGTCTCACCGTTATACGTCCAAGTAGTCACGCCAACTCCGCAGTCATACTTCTCATCCCACGTAGCTCCCAAAGCCTCCCAGCGTTCTTTGACCGCCACTATCTCGCGAGCCTTCGACATCCAAGCATCTTCGCGCAGTCGTTCCGCTTCTTTTTGGCGCTCTATATTACGTAAATATCGCTCAAGTTGGCTGACTCTTCGCTCGCGGAACGGTGCGTCTGGATTACTAACTAGGTACGTAAGGTAGTCACGCCCCTCGGCCTCCGTCAGTATCTCTGTCCGGTCGATAAAATGGGCGATATACTTACGCTGGGTCCCCGCTATATCCACGCATTCGCCTCCCTTTTTCCGTAATGAGCGCAGCAACAACGTACTTACAAGTACGCCGAACCGCCGCTAATCTATTATGAATTATTCATACGTTGATTTTTGCGAATACTTTACGTAACTTCTCCGCTCTCTCCGACAACACCGCGCTCATGTACTACGTTAGTCTCGATCCAAGCGTGTTCGCACGCATCATGCACGAGGATAGGCTCCGGATCGTACACGCTAGTTACCTCGTCGCCTACGTAAACCTCACCGCCACACCAAGCGCAGTAAGCGGAAATGCGCGGTTCATCGCGTGGGCTTGGCGGTTGGAAGCGATCAAACACGCTCATATCACGCTGCCTCCAGCGCAGAGCCTTGCGTAAGGACTGCGTTAAGCTGTTCGGCTAAAGCGGTGCCGATTACGTAAGCCACACGGGACGCTACACCGTTACCAACGATGCGGTATTGAGCGGATAGCGATATATCGTCCGGTAACACGTACCAGTCGGGTACGGATTGGATGCGTAGGCATTCGCGGACGGTGATACGGCGTGGTTGTGTCGGATGGATTTTCGGTTTGCCCTCGCCCGTTACCGTTCGACCCGCCGAGTCTTCCGCTTCTCTTGCGTAATTACTCCAGAATATGTCCGGATGGGGCTTTGCGGCTTCGCGGCCCGTACAACCTTGCGGGAGTGTCGGTATTATTTCCGCATCGGTGGCGAGTTTCATCTGCTCACCGTGATTAGATACCGACCCCGGATGAATGCCCTCATTCCGGGCATGTCCGCCTACTGTGGCTCCCGGCTTATCCCAAGTCGCCTGTCTATTGGCCTTTTCGTATGTCCAATCGGGGTTTACGTTGTCGAACGGATGCCCATCGTGATTATCTGCGTAAGACGGATGGACAAACGCTTTCCCTTCGTTAAAAATTCGACCCATAATTGTCGGGCTTGGTTCTTCCCACTTATTAACGCGGAACCCGAAAGCACCTCCGGCATTCCGGCGAGCATAACCTTGCATCGCTTTTTCAGTAATTAATTTCTTCTCGTGATTCGCTGAAGGCTCCGGTAAATCTCCGATCACATCGCGTAACACTTGTGTCCGATAATCTTCCGCTCTCGGCTCCGGAAACTTGAACGTGAATCCCAAGTCCTTGCGGATACCCACGATAAACACGCGCTCACGCTTTTGTGCCACCCCGAAGTCCCACGAATTAATTAACCGCCACGTCACGGTATAGCCGATCTCGTCAAATCGCTGAAGCAACGCGTCAAACGTCGGACGATGCCGCTTCGTAATTATCCCCTTAACGTTCTCGAATACGAATGCTTTCGGCTGCTTACGTTCGATAATCGACAGGTACGTCCAAACAAGCTTACCGCGCTCTCCCTCTTCGCCTGCTCCCGATCCAGCAACGCTGTAGTCCTGACACGGCGGACCACCTGCGATAATATCCGCGTCAGGTATCTGCGCCTGTATTTCGTCACTCGTAATGTCACCGCATACGACGTGATCGCCGATGTTATGGGCGTAAGCTTGCACCGCCCGTTTATCGAAGTCGTTCGCGAAGGTTAACGTATATCCTGCCGATTTGAGTCCGACCGCCATGAGGCCCCCACCGCAGAATAATTCGGCGACCGTTAAGCCGTTCGGCGGTAGTTGCGGAGTTACGTCATAGTTTCGTATGGCTACCGCCTCCTTTCGCTCGCTTACGTCCAGTACGTTTTCGGCTTTTGCGCGCACAATCCGAGCAGGCTTTTCGTAACTATCGTTATACCCGATGAGGTGTTTCCGCGAGTGTTCGTACTGCGCTTGTGTCAGCGGGTAAGTAACATGATTCTCCGTATCGACCACGTTCCTTTCTTTTCCTTGCGGATTTACTAGCCCGTTTGGAGCGCCTTTCGCCCACTGTGTAAGCACCGCAGGACTCGGCTGGTCAAGCGTCGCAATCGGATGCTTACGTATATAGTCCGCGTAACCGCCCTCCACGAGTTTATCCGCTACGTGATCACTCAACGTTTTCGGATCGTGATTCGCTATCGTCATTCCCGCCCTCCTTCCCGTAAACACTCCGCAGGGCGGCCGAATAACCGGCCGCATACCCTGCGTCATACCCACGTGAATAACCGCTGTTAGCCGCTTCTTCTACTGCAATCATGCGGCAGTCCCCACTTGTAACAGCCCTACGTCGCCCATATCTCCGAACTCACGCGCTACCCATTCGCGTGCTTCCGGATTCTCGCGTTGCTCACCTTCTGATGGTATCCAACCGAAGTGGCTACCGCAGATATAGTTCAACTTTGCGAGTAACCGTTCGTCCTTGAACCATACGTGGATCGTACCTTTTGCGAACATTTTGAAGCGGAGCCACTCGTTTTCGAATTCTTGCGAAGATAAAGCCGTAAACTCCCCGCTTACAATCGGATCAATAAGCTGAAACGCCTTTACAATATCGTCAACCCATTGGCGTACATCCGAGTTTATCCGTCTGTAGTCTTCTCTAAAGTCCCACGAATTGAACGGTGAATACCGGATAGGAATAACAATTTTCTTGTTGATTTTATACGAACTGTTTGTTTTCCATCCGTTGTAATAGTGTACGTTGCTGGAGTAGCTCGTCATATGGCGATCGGTTATCTTTTGAAAGATTGAGACGATACTGTCTGTTAAAATTTCTCGCTGATTCGCGACGAGCGCCATTAAAAGCATCCGTATGTTTACGAGATTGATTTCCATGTCACTCGCAGCTTCTATCTGGCGGTTTAGCTTATGGACTGCCTCGTTCGTAAGCATTTTACGAAACTCGTCCGTTTCAAGAATCAATTCCCAATATCCGCTCCGCAACCGGTCTAGTTCCTCGCGCAAGTCGTTTCCGGTAAACTCTTTGTTGTACGGCGTCACCGGCGTTAGCCGCGATGAGCGTTCCCCATTAACTTGCGCAATGTAGCTGAAGAACGACGCCTTCGCCCGTATCACCTTGTACGTATCTTTCGCAAGCTGACACGCCGTTTCGTATTCGATTACTAATCGCTGAATGTCGTTCATTTTCGCTTGTAATTCGAACGGTTTGACGTAAGTCGTGAGCGCCGCTCCCACTTCTTCAACCACTTCTTTACGTCTCGATGCGCTAAAGAACGGGATTGAGTCGTATATGGACTTACCGGCGCTCACCTTTTCGACTTTGACGTGGACTAGCGCGACTTCTACGTCAGTCTTACGTTCAGCCTGCGAAAAAGCGCCGCTTACATATCGGACTTCCGCACCGTATTCGCTCAACTTCCGTAATAACTCCTGCCTTTTCGTTGAAAAAGCGTTATCTATCGTTTCTTTGTTGAGTATTGCGAATATCTCACAATTTGTTAGCTGGTTTTCCGCTATTTCCAGTGCCTTTAGAGCGTGATCTACGCCGTTCGAGAATGGTGGGTTCATGATGATGAAATCATATTCCTTGTATGTTTCGTATGTTAGAAAATCGTCCCACACAACGGAAATCCCCACGCCAATCAACGCGCTTACAAGTCGGTGGTCATTCTCAATCGCGTCGATTTTAAACGTAGAACCACGCTGGAACTTTTCTCGTATGTGCCGGATCATATCGCCTTTGCCTGCGGATGGCTCCAAGATGCGCCCGCTTATTCGGTTTCTGCCGACTAGCCTGTCGAACAAATCGCGCGGTGTTGGATAGAAGTCCTTATTATCCGTATAAATCAATTCGCATTCTCCTCCCGATTCTTACGCCTTCCCGCGCTCACTCAGTAACCGGCTGTCGTATGAGCTCTTTAATCATTCCGGCCAGTCTCCGGATAAGTACGCAACGATCTCGTCAATCTGCGCGTGGAGTGCGTCGAGTGTTCCGCTATTGTCTACGGTGAAGTCCGCTGTGTACCCGCCGAGCGCTGTTTCCGTATCATGCACGAGGTCAACGTAATTAAACACGTCGCCGGATTTGATAGCGCGGTCGATACGTACGGCGTCCGATGCTTCGACGCGGATGAGGACGTAGCCGGCGGATTTGAGTGCGTCGTACTCGTTTGGCTGGCGTACGTCGGAAATGACTGCTCGTAAATCTTCGTGAGCGTAGTGCACACGGTGAACTTCCGCGAGACAATTACGAACCCATATGTCCTCGTCAATCAAAGCGCGCATAAGCTGACCGTGTGCCTGGTAGCCGACTCGCGGTTTAGACTCGCGCGGTATTTCTGGATACCTACGGTGAAAATCCGACTTGAGTTCGTCGCCGAACGCGAATTGCGTGTACCCGTAGTTATCCGAAAGGTAACGAGCTACTTCGTCCTTACCGCTGCGGAGACGACCGAGCAACCCGACGTTAGGCAGCGAAATTAAACCGCTCAAGCCGCCACCTCCTCGCGTGTGTCGTCGAGAATTATTACGCGAGTTACGCCGGACCAGCATCTATCGAAACATCTCCGGTTAGTGTCGTTACGGTAAATAACGAAATTCTCTTCACCATTGTGCCCGATTTCCTGTACGGGACCAGTTGCACCACTATGCGACGTACCCTCCACAACGTCACCGACGCGAACCTCTGTAGGCTGCGGTACGTTCAGGTACTCCGCAGGCACGTCAAGACCAAGCGCGCGCCGTAGGCTAATCACGCGCCCGATGTGTGCGTTAAATACGTCGCCTGGCGCGCATTTGGCGACACCCCGCGTAATGTGACCGTCGCACGTACACCGGATTATCGCGACGACCGTACGCTTGTCACGGTTAACTACGTGTTCTACCGTGTGCATTGGTACGTAGTCCTTCGTCTGCTCCGTTAATGGCCAGAAGCATACGGTGTCATTCAGAATCGGCGTCCCTCTAAACTTCCGCAAATCCGCAACGTCAGCCCTCGCACGCTCAACGATTTCGTCCCGGCGCTGTTGCCTCGCAGCCTTTGACTCGCTAACCTCCGCAGCCGTCGCAGGTTGCGTCTTTAAATACGTTGTCGCCGCACCTTTCAGCGCAGCAACTTCCGCTTCGAGTTTGCGGACATCATACGCAATGCCCTCGTCCATGATATCGATATCCTCTTGTGCTACGCGTATATCGGTATCCATATGCCGGACCGTCGCCTCTAACGCGGCCAACCGTAAGGCTAACGCGCTGATCGTAGCGGCCGCTTGATCTTGCGCGGACTGTACGGACAGGAGAGGCGCGGCGGTTAACGGTTCGAGTACGCGGTAATCTCCGTCAAGAATGTACCAACCGTTAACACCTGCCCGGTCAGACAAGCGCGAATCTACGTCTCCAGTTTCGCCTATCGTGTGACGGAAATAGCAATACGCTGATTCCGTTTTATCCGAGCTGACGATGATTACGCGATCGCCTACCGCTGCCTTACGGTTGACCATGCGGAATCGTTCTTCGCCGATGCGGGCGATATCCGTCGATTCGAGGACTACGTAGTCGTCATGTGCCGGGTTCAGCACGGTACCGTCCTTCCACTTTCCGGTTGTTTTTACGTTGAAGCCAGCTACGTCTGTCGCCTCATGTATTGTTCCGTGGAAATCCTGCCCAAAGAAGGCGTCGCGTCCCGCTGTAATTTTAATCCGCTCTCCAACGGCCGCTTCCCGCTTAACTTCACGATATTCACGTTCGATTCCGTTGAGGGATTCGTCAGGAAGTACGGTAATGTTATCGCTCAATATACGCAACCCCTTTTCGCTGAATGTGTGGCGATCGCCATTTTCGGACTCAACTACGTAAACTCGTTCCCCGTCGTGGATAACCGCGTTACCGGCGAGGTCAGTAGCAGAGAGTATTGTAACAACGTCGTCCTCTCTCGGACGAGTGCGGCTGTCTTTATCGACGTCACGGGCTGCGTCAGGATAACCGAGACGCGCGGATAATGCGTGGTACGAAGTCCACCGCCGCCCTGGATGAATAACCTCCGCTTTTCTGCCGCCAATCGGTTTATCGTCAGGCTCTAGTGTGAACCAATTACGGTAGCTGTCCCCACCGGAGTCCGGAAGCTTCGTGTAGCTCCATGAACCGCGAATCGTATATACACGGTCATCTTCGTGAATAACCTCGTACCGCTCACCTACCTTTTGTCCAGCTACACCAGCCGTGTGACAACGCAAATACTTCGTCATATAATCCGCTCCCTGTTCGTTTATTTTTACCCTCGTAGGGCCGCCCGTTGTTAAGGACTACGCCACCTCCTTGAATTGCGTCTCCACTTGCGCGAGGATTGCGGCTTTAGCTTCGGCTGGCATAATCTTTCTGCAAGTTCGTACCCACGCCGCATGGTTCGGGTTTAGAACGGGGCAAACACGTAGTGAAAGCTCGTCATCGTCCGGAACAATTTCGTAAATGACAACGATGTCGCCTACGGCTAGTTTTTCCGAACGGCCCGTATCAATCACACGCGCATAATCGCCAACCTTCAGCGTCTTCTCGTCCGCCAGTTTCATCTCAAGCGCCGCTATGGTTGTGGTAATCTTGGCGAGTTCTTCGCGCTTGGCTACGAGGAGAGTTTCCGTTGAGACACCGCACGGCACATACACGTTAAAATCACGTGCGTACACTCCGTAGGTACCCGAAGCGTCGATGCCACACCCCACATCGTTTATTACGCGGACGTCTCCCGCGTTGTCCGTGAATGACGCATCACCTTCGTGTAAACGATCAATTAAGAAACAGTCTCCTCTATCGATATCCCAATAATCGTCCGAAGGACATACGACGATATCACCTACTTGCGCAGGTTCCTCCGTGTTCCCGAACCTCACGCCTTCGTACTCAATCACGCCGGGCACCTCTCCCCGAATAACTCCGCTTAATGCCGCCATATTTACACGCTCCTATTCGAATAAATTTACGTCAACTGTTTCGATAATCCGCGAATCGTTCAAGTCGTTGACAAGCACGCCGTACTCGCGTGAATTGACGCCAACTGACGCCGTTAACGTGTCCCCGTCGAGTCGGTCTGGCCCGAGCCCCGCGATAATGATGCCGCTAATCTCACCGCGCCGAGATTCGTCCGCCCAAGCGACAAGCACGTCGGCGACTACGTTTGGGAACGGGATGATTTCGGCTAGTTGCGGCTCAGCTGCGGGTTCAATCTCGAAAATGCTACGTAATAAATATGACATTTCCGACTGTGACTTCGAGGCTGACGTGCCCTGCGTAAGATTCTCCGCTTTGAAGTATGACGCGTAGACGCCCCCGCCGGAAGCTCCGCCCTTGTGTTCGATACCCGTTGATAGCTGAATTTCGTCCCCGACACGCCAGTCTGCGAAAGTCTTAGCGCGAGTCTTACGCTTAACGGCTGTGATTTTGTACCGTGCGCTTGTTAACGTTATTTCATCCATGCTACGCCTCCTCAGCGAACATAATACAGACCGCGTACTTCATATTGATGGAGCTACCGCAAAGTGCGGGCCCTACCCATCCGAGTGTCGGCGTACGTTCCGTACGAACAAAATCCCGTAACGCCTGCGCCGTCTCTCCGTTAAAGTGAACACACTCCCCGTTAGTTAACGTTACCGTAGCGACCATATAACGCACCTCCTATCGTATAGCCACGTGAATCACGAACGCCCAAAACAACGCGCAGCCTGCGAGAACTACTGTAATTGATGCTCGTTCCGTCTCCGTAAGCTCCTCGTCCGTCTCGATGAGATTGACGCGAGGAATCGGTAAACTCCGTAATCGGTACGCCGCCGGACGTATTGAGTACGTCCATTAAGCCGCAGCTCCTTCCGTGTCGCCAACGCTGTAGTCAACGTCGGTATCGTCGATAACGGTTCCGTGGTGTGCGTTCCAAGATTGGAGCATACAGCAATTTCTAATATCAAATTCCGAAACACTATCCGTAAGCTTACGAGTCTCACCGGATACGCATCTGACGAGCATGTTCGCAAGCCTCTCCGCGGGCTTCGGCGCATCCGTATACTCGCTCGGCACCGACAGGCCCATCGCTCGGCGGAGTGCGATTGCCTTGCCGATTTCAGCGTGGAATACGTCATCGGGCGCGGCTTTTGCGCGGCTTTTTTCGAGGATCGCATTGCCGAGTACGTTCCGAACCAGTGCAGTGACAACGCGTTTATCTCGGTTAACGTGAAACTCTGGCTTTGAGGTGAGCAGATTAAACGTATAGTTCCCGTCTGTATTAGCGATCGGACTACACATTTTCCGAGTCAACTCCGCAACGTCAGCGCGTGCCTTTTCGATAACGGCTGCGCGGGTTAAGGCGGCCGGCTCCGGTTTAGTTACGTTAGATGCGTCACCGAGAAGCGCGCGGATCGTATCGGCGTTGTCGCGGATGAATTGCGTAAAAGCACTCGCTAAAGCTTCGTCAGTACCTAACGTTGTTACCGGTTCGAGTACGACGTAATCCCGATGCAAGACACCGCACTCCTCCCCGTTGAATATCGCGTATACTCCTACGCCCCTACTCTCTGTGACTGTGCTTTTATCGCCCTCTTCGTAACCGTACGCACATTGCGGATTAACGATTTTAATACGTTCCCCAACGTTTGCCTCACGTTTAACCTCACGATAATTCTGCGCTTGTTTCGTTAATTGCTCCATATTCCGAATCGCCTCCGTTTTAGTTTTGCGTTACTCGGCGGTTACTTCCGCCCTACACTACGTTTGTTTCCAGCGGAATGAGTTTCGCACAGTTGAGCGTAATGTTTTCCGCCTTACACTTACTTCAACGACGCTCAACGTCCTGTGACACACTTTTACGAAAAATAAAAAAAAAACGGAGAAGCCCGTAGGCCCTCCGCTTACTTCCGTCGTTTAGCCGGAACCATCCGCATCAACTCGTCAATCTTCCGCAGCTCGTCGTCCGTCAGGTCGCCGAACTCCGAAGCGTGACGCAAAAACGGATGCAACCGAAACGTCCGCAACATCTCGCACATAATCGCGCTCGCCATTTATACGTACACCTCCGTCTATCTAATCGGACAAGCTCCGCCCTCACATCCGTCCATCCCGTCAAGGTCGGACTCGCCCGTGGTTTCATAACGCTGAAGCAGCGCCATATCAAACGGACTCATAGCCGCGGAAAGCTCGTCGTACTTCTCGCGCGTAATCGCCTCGTATGGCGCAAGGTCGTATGACCCGCCGTCCAACGCTAGGAAAGACACCGCCGTAAACTCGTCCCAACGCGAATATACGATTTCCTCTGCGGTGTCCCACTCGTGCGGACGTACCGTGATCGTATTAGACGAATTATGCTCGGTGTAATAGCGTTGGAACGCGAAATACGTATCAAGTTGTTCCGCTGCACTGACGTCGTCCTTCGTACGTGTTGCACCGGAAGCGACCGGAAAGTCGATGACGTAAGTACGCGCGTTTTCCATACGCTCTAAATACGTATCGCCGGGCGTACCGACTTCGGGATTTACCGTCCAGCCGAGGTCGATAACCGCTTGAGCCAACGGATCGGACGCGTTAATACGGATACGACGGATGTAATACGGAGAGTGCGACCAATGAAGGCCGGATGAAACTCCGCCCGCGACTTGCGATATCGTCCCTTCCGGCTTGACCGCCGTAACGAGAAGTGGCGCAGATACGCGGAGTTCCTTCGCGTAACGGTCGGCTTCCGCACGCGCTACGTCGCCTAAATACTCAAGCATAGCGTTCTCGCCCTCATCGTCCAAGCCATAAGTAGCGAGCGCATCCTTAACGCCAGTCAGCGAAGTACCGAGTAACCTATCGCGCTGCTGAATCGTACTCCAGTGCGGAATCTCAAGCTCCGCGAGTGTCATGCGCATACCACAGCGTGCAGACAATCGTTGCGCCCGATCTAACGCATCCATTCCAGATTCCGTCGATACGTCAAACGCCGTCATGTTTACGGTTGTCAAGTTACATACGCCATACGAATCGAGTAGTATTTCCGCGCAAGGGTTAAGGCCCTCCGCATTCGGTCGCCGTCTACGCGCTTCCTCTAGATTTACGAAGCCTGGCTCGCCCTCAGCCTGCATCAACGTAAACACGAGGTTTAAGAACTCCCGCGAAGGCTGCTCCGTAAACGCGATCGAATTGTTCGACATTCGGCGGTGATGCAACGGACGGGCATTCGGATCGAACGTCGGTAAGCTCCCCAAGAATCGCGCTTCCTTTTCAAGGCCGAGCGCGCGTGTCTTCTCGATGACCTTCGCGTGTTTATCTGCGTCCCAAATACCGTTAAGTCCGTACTTCGCGAAAATGCACTCGTAGTCATCTGCGTCCATAAGGAAAATTTCCGCAGTACGTCGCACGCCCCCGACCACAACGTTATTACCGATGAGATTACCGATATCGAGAATGTGTATCGGACGCACGTATTGATAGCCCGCTGGATGCCCATGTTGTAGCGTTAGCCCCGTCGGCTCATGGTAAAACGGAACCATTACGTCCACCAACGGAGCCAAGCCTGGATCAATCTCGTTATTCAGTACGCGATCAATCCCCGCGAACATCTCACGTAATGGCTCCGGACCGGACGCTGTACCTCCGAAAGTGTTCAGACGCTCGCCGTTTGGCCGTACGGAACTATACGAAACCTTAATCGTATGGATGTGTTCGTATTCCGGCTTCGTAAGGATATCGAGGTACAAGCGCAACGATTCGACCCACCCTTCCTTCGAGTCGCCAACGTAAATCTTCGCGTATCCGTTCGCCATATCGCGGAGTTGCGTGTGCTCATATCGGGCGGCTTTCGGAACCGGCTCGTACTCCGAGTGGAGCAGCGTTGTGTTAGTGCGGATAGGTGCGAGGGTTGCCGCCATATCCCTCGTACACTTGAATCCGACGCCAGTTCCGACCATTAGCAGGTAAAACAAATCGCCGAGGTCCGACCATGACGCGATATTAATAAACGAACAATTGAAATTCGCCAGTGGATACTTCTCGGCTACTCCGTTCTCCGCGCCTCCGACCCACAGCGTCCGCCCACTGATGAACTGGCGCAAATGGAACATATTATCGAAAAGCAACTCTGCCTCCTTCCGGTGCCATTCGATATCCGCGCCGTATCCGATTTTGTCCATATGCTTAACACCGAGGCTTACGTTATATTCCGTAGCGCGCCGGACTGTCTCTTTCCACGTTTCGCGTCGGCCTTGTTCAGGAAGCCAGCGCGAATATGTTCGGAGATATACAAAGTGACCAAGCGGATTCATCTCCGCGGGAAAGTCCGGGTATTTAGCGATAAACTCGTCCGTTAATAATTGCATGTTAGCGCATCTCTCCCGTTCTCTTTTCTACTTCCGCAAGCTTCTCACGCGTCTCCGCCAGTTGGCGCTCGTATTCCGCGACGTCAAGTCTCTTATAAACAAGCGCGAGTGTAAGCCTGCTGATACGGTTGTGGAGACTAAGCGCGTAGCGTACGTAAATTTCCTCGTCTTCTTCTCGCGTCGTCATGACAGCGCCACATCCGTATATTTACGGATCAACGGACGTATAACTCGCGCAATTTCCTCGTCCGTCATTGCATTTAACTCCGGCGTATCCGTCATCTCCTCGAACCTTACGATATCAGCTTCCGAGAGGACTTCGGACGGATCGCCGCCAACATCTTGCAACGTAGACGACAACGCTCCGCAAATAATCAACGCGTGTAATTTTTCGTCAGATATTACGTTACTCATTCGGTAACCGCCTCCCGTAGTAAATTACGTATAGCGTCCTCCGCATTCTCAACACGACCAGGAACGCGGACATACACATCCAAGTAGCCGCCGGAACTCGTGTACACCTTCGCCCCTATGCGGGTGCCTGTCGTCGTGGTTCCCGCGCATATCTCGACAACGTCGTAGTCAATTTCGGTAGCGTAGATTCTCGCACTCACGCCGCAACCCCTTCCGTATCAATTAAGTCCTCGCGAATCAAGTACGCCAGCGCCACCGCACATGCATCGCTATCGTCATATCCCGCCCGGAACGCGTAATCCTCACCTAACCGCAGTAACCTCCGCACGGCCGCCGCTACTTCTGCCTTCTCCGCTTTTCCGTTCCCCGCCACCAATCGTTTAACCGACGTTGGAGCCAGCGCAGGCTTCAAGTCCGCCGCTTGATATCCGTAGGAATATAACGCACGATCCGCAGCAGCCCACGAACTGAATATCGTTTGTGTAGCGCGTTTATTACGTCCTGACGTAAAGTCCTCACGGACAACGTGATCAAACGGACGATGCTCGCGAACAAACGAGCCGACGAACGACTCAACGGTGTAATTGCGAACCGCGTCCGGGTCGTCGGTCGACGTTGCAACGGAGGAACACGCGACGAGGTACGGTTGTCGATTCCGCACCTCCAACGCAGCGATTCCGGGACTTAGCGATAGGTCGAGCCCAAGCACGCGTAACGGCTTAGGCCGCGTCGTCTTCACCAATTCGCAACACCTCCGCTGATTTCTCGCGGATAAGCTCCGCCAACATCGCCAGTTGTTCGGCCGCTGTAAACTCGTGATCCAATCGCTCACCCATATCGTATAACACGTCCGCCTCCTCGTCTGGCAGTAAGCCTCGTAAGACGCCACCGTTCTTACTAAACGTTAGCAATAACGCAGATAATACGATATATTTACGTGCATCATACGCGTGCCCAATCTGTTTGCGTTCTTCCAAATTCTTCGGCTCCTCGTCGGGCGTCTCGTCAACATTTCCGTCCATGAAGCCGGTAGCAAACGCCCAAACCGCAAGTAGTGCGAAGAGTATGCGCGACCACCACGTCGCCGACTCTCCGAAAATGAGACCCAACGCCAGCAACGCTCCGAATCCGACCGCAAACACGACACCTACGGATACAATTCCGCTACTAATTTTCCGTCCGTATTTCATTGCGCCATCTCCCTTATCGTAATTTCGATTCGTCGAACGGTTCGAACGTTATTTGTCCGGGACAGTTCTGCATCTTACCGTTGCGGAAGTATTTACGCCAAATGTCGCCAGCCTCTTCGCCATCGCCGCTCAATTGGAAAAGAACGTCAGGGAACCGCTTAGAGAATACGCGCATATCCGCTTCGTGTTCGTACCATTTACACGAGTCAGCGCACTCACCGATAGCGAACGCGAGGTCATCTTCGTCCTCGATCGCCTGTCGAACCTCGGGTAAATCCGGAGTTAACTCAACGCTGTAATCCGTACTGTATCCCATATTTACGCAGCCTCCTTCGTTTGGCTTTCCGCCGCTTCCGCTCGAATCCGTATAATATCCGCAAGCGCCTCGCTCGGTCCGCGCTTCTTCCAATCCGGTAATGACGAATGATTGATCGCGAGTACCTTACGTTCCAGCTTCGCGATCTCCGGTTCAGACAACGACAATGCAACCGTCCGCTTGAAATCGAGAAACATCCACTTATCGAGGTCGAGTTCCGGAGGGTTGCCCGTTTCAGCCGCGTGTACAATATCCGCAAAGTGGTCGAGCACTTCATTACGCATCCCGTCCGTAATGTGCAGACCGAACGCCGCGATATCCGGGTACTTCTCCGCATCCTCCGCTGACATCGCCCACGCTTTTTTCGACGCATTTACGTAGAGAATTACGTAATAGTCGAGGGGCTCCGCCGGGGTTCCGTACATAACGGAATAACATATGCACTGTTTAACGTGGTCAATCTTCGCACCATTCCGCATCGAATAGCCGGACGTCTGCGAGTACGTACCTTGCTTCGACTTGACTTCGAGGCCGACACGGAGTGTTTCGCCATCTTCGCTGACGCAGCGCAGGACGCCGTCACCTGTTCCGTAAAGCGCGAAGGTCTTACCGCGATGTTCGACGATATGACCGCGTTTTGCGAAATCCTCGAACATCGGTTCGCCGCGTTCATTCCGCTCGAACGTAAATCGCGGCAGCTGACCGGTCGCCTTAGCGTAATGTTGCTCAGCGAATAGGATATCGCGCTGAATAACGTCGCCGATCGCTGTCCCGATACGGACCCAACGCCCTTGATGCGCTGGCCGCTCCGTCTTGTCCTTCTTGGCTCCGCGCATCTTCTCGTACAAGCCGCGAGAGTCAGCGTTTGCGGAAGACGGTGAAAAGTACGGCGCCTCTTTCGACGGCCATATCTTACGAGACTTGTCCATTAGGAAATCCGCGTACCAGCGATGAATCTGTGCGTCGAGAGCGTCGTCGTACACTTCGGGGCTTTTATGCCAAGCGTTGAGGAATTGCGTAAAGTCTTGCGCGATTTTATTTGCGAGTTCCTGCGACAGTTAAACCGCCTCCTTGGGTTTCGTAATAGTCCGAACGATTGCGCCAGGCGGCGTATAGATAAGTGGTCGTTCTTCGCTGTCAACCACGACGTTATGATACGTGATTCCGTTAACTTCCGCTTTCTCCTTGAGAATCGCGTAAAGCTGCAATGTCGCCTCTACGTCGTTCATTGCGCGGTGGTGTCCGTTTAACGGAATGCCGTAACGCTTGCAAGCCTCGCGGCGGCCTGCGGGCTCGTCTGGATCGACTAAGCGGGACATGGCGCGAGTGCAGGCGAACCACTCCGTTGCTCCACGTTCTGCACCTCCGCCTACCTGCGTATATTGCTTTCGGATAAACGAGAGGTCAAACGGAGCATTTTGAGCAACTACGACCGATCTGCGGGCGAAATACCACAACGCGGTGATCGCCTGTTCAGCCGTGGAAGCGCCACGCAAATCCTCCGTCTTAATTCCAGTCAATTCCGTGATGAACTCCGGAATATCTGCGCCATCAGGCAGCGTAACATACGTCTGGAGTCGTCCAATTTCGCGAGTATAACCGCCGGCCCCAACTTCCGCACGGATGGCGGCAATTTCGGTAATGTGGTCGGTGGTGGCGTCAAGGCCCGTTGTTTCTACGTCGATTACCGTTACGATTTCGTTCATTTACGCAGCCTCCTCGTATTTATTTGCGTACTCAGGCAGCGGGCGGCAATTATCGAAATCCCACTCATCTGCTCCGTACTCCATCATCCAGCGCGGTTCGATCACAATATCAGTAACGAGCGGTACGCTGAACGTAACTGTCTGCGTCATAATCTCGTCGATAAGCGCGATAGTCTCACGCGTTAGCTGCCCGTTAGGTATCGAGTTTTTGATCTCATCGTGAATGGACGCGTTAAACTCCCAGTCCCGCGCTCGGCACTCTTGGGCATTACGGATGCCGATACGCTTCAGCACGTCCGCGCCAGTCCCTTGAATTACGGCATTGAATGACGCGCGCTCCCAGTATCCGATAAGCCCACGCTTTTCAGATAGTACGTCGATTTCGTCTTGAATGCGTTGTAACTTCGCGGAATCTAACGCACTGAGCTTCGTTTTATTGCGCAACGCCTTCCGCTCTGTATATAAGCGGATTAGCCGCTGTTCGTTCTTGGCCGCCGCTGCCGCAACGCTCTTGTAATCTGGGAACCGCCGCTTCCGCCCGTCCAGTGTCTCAACGTAGCCGTGCCGCCGCATAAACTCACGGATATCCGCCACCATCGTTTTAAACGACGGAAATGTACGGTCGAAATTATCGAAGAACATCGCAGCCACATCGTCAGTAACGTTCATCTTCTTCGCGAACGATTTCGGCGACTGATCGTACGACACCGCAAGCTGGCCCGTCTTCATCATCTTCCGAGGCTGGAACGTATGCGTCGGGTCGTACGCTTTGTCGATGCAATATTCCTGCGGAAGATTAAACGTCATCATCGCCATCGTCGTGTAGAGGTCAACGCCGTCTACGAAGATTTGACGCATAGAGTTATCGCCATATCGCGTAAACATGATGTGCGACATTACGCGCGGTTCGATCTGACCGAGGTCAGCGCCGACGAACGTAGAACCCGGACGCGGTAAGAAGCAATTACGTACGCGATTGCCTGCGCCTTTTGACGGAAGGTTCTGAAGATTCTGGCCGCGGCTGACTTTACGGTCATCGGCGACGAGTTTGCGGACAATTGCGTGGTAGTTGGCGTCAGTTATCGTTAGTGGCATCGATCAACCTCCGAAAATATAATCCGCAGGCAACGATGCAACTACGGCCAAGAAAAGAATAAACACAAACGCCTTTGCACCTTCTTCTCTGTCGCCCCGTCTGTATTCCACGAAACAATCATGAGCAATGCCTAAAATCAACAAGAGAACAGCGATGAAAATAGTCCATGCTATAATCAACATCATCCCTCCGTTTCAAATTCGCGTAATATATCAATTGGACGCCCACTGTAGCCTGACGAACTGTACCGCCCGGTCGCAGTCCCACCCGACTTAAACTCGGAGTGTACGCGTCCATCAACTTCGATAATCGACGACTTACCAGCGCTGCCTAGCATCGGCTGAATATACGTTGTGAGTAATTTCTCGTACGCGGCAACGGTGGCGAGCGGCTTTAGCGCTTCCTCTTCCTCGTAGTACGCCTCCATAACATCCGCTGCTGTACTCCGTTTCTTACCGCGCTTAAATTGACCAGTACGGTCACGTATTCCGAGATGGTCGTAGATTAAATACGCTAGGTGATTCCCGTTTGTAATCGAAAATTCCGTTACAAACAAAGGCGCGTGTTCTTCATCTGCCGGCGCTGACTCTTCCGCCTCTAACTCCGCGAGACGTGCGACTGCGTTCGTGTACTTCTTCAGCGAAGTTTTCCCTGCCGCTTTACATTCCGCGATAATTGCACGTTGTTTCTCGGTCGCTTCCTTATTACGTGCGATCCGTCGACGCTGCTTCTCGATCCAGCCTTCGATTTTGCTGGCGTTTAACGTACGATCCATCTTACGTACAAACTCCGGTCCGATATCATACGCTGTAATTACGTCCTCACGCGCTTGTTCGAGTAATGGCGTAAACTCCGCCTCAAGCTTCGCGAGCCCTTCGAGGTCGACGACGAACCCTGACCGCGCCAGGAATACGTCTGTCTCCGGTAACTTGGAGTCAATCATCGCGTAACAGTCGAGTAGCTTGCCGACACCATCTGCGGAGGCTGCGTTTTTCATCTGCTCGTATTGCCATTCGGAGAATTTCCAGCCGTATAAGACGTCCTTTATCGCATAAATCCCGACGAGCTCGGTACTAAACGGAGCTGGCGAACGATTGCCGAACATATCTTCGAACGTGTAAACAGGTCCGTTGATTCCGAAGAACCGTCCGTACTTCGCGGTTAACGGCTTGAGGCCGAAAGACTCTTCGTGTTCGTTAAGCATCCGCATCGCATCGAGTGAGTCCCATGCGCATCCGTGAATCTCGTAACCGTCCTTAATCGCGACGTGTAAATCGTAACGCGCTGATCCCATGTGAAACGACTTGCCATGCGTTGGTTGTGATAAATACGGAGAGATTGCCGCAAGCACTTTCGAACGCGTTAGTTGTAAATCTCCAGATTTAAACGCACTCATAGCGTCAAGAAACTCGAAGCCGGGTTCGCCGCGCATGTCGACGTGACCGTACGGGATGTAATAACCTTCGTTGAGCAACGGAAGCCATACGGAGTAACCGATCGAAACGTCAATATACGTATCGACGCCGGTACCCTCGAAGTCGTTCGCGGTCATGGACTTTACGCCAAGTTTCGCCCACCTGTCCGGCCACTCACGCATCTGATGGCGGCACTCCTCACGTAACCGCTCAACGAACGCTGGTAGCTCCGCGCCATCCGTAATGATGTGGAAATTATCCGGTTTCGTCCGTAACGTCTCCGCTATCCTTTCCGCCCTTTCCTGACGCTGCGCATCCGCCAAGATACGCTCGCCCGCTGCAACTACGTCAGCCTTCGTTACTTGACCGCCGGAGCGGAGAGGCGGGAATTTGCCTGTTGCTCCCGTCTCTCTTACCGCGTCTACGGCCCTACGTTCGCGCTCCGTCAACGACATTGCGCTAATACGTTCGACTGCTTCGGCTGGCGTTTCCTCTGCGGCTTTCTTACGTTTGGCTGCGTCGGCTACACGTTCGGCTACGTTAGGGTCTGCGGTCGGCTGGCGGAGATTAAGCGTTAATTTAACGTCAGCCATAATACGGCACCTCCTTACGCTGCGGCTTTCGCTTCTACTTCCATCCGGTCAAAACGTTGTTCGACCGGAGCTACGAGCTTCACCCATGAGGATTCGCCACCGTACGGGGAGTAGACGGAATCACCAAAGTCAAAGCGCGTTCCAGACACGTTACGAATAACCGCTATTGAGCCGCTTGGGTAACCCGTTGCACCCGTGTCTTTTGTAAATTGAACGACGTCTCCGTCTCTATACGTGTTTACCTTCCGCCCAATCACAGCCCACTTCACAGTCTCCGCATCAACGCGTTCGAGTTCGTCCTGACGGTAGAATTCGAAGTTGCTGCCGTCTAACAATACGGAGCGGAATGGCCTACTATCTTCGTCATCTCTCGTAATCTTGACGATCGAACCCTTCGGAATACCACTTTTCGCGACGAGAGTACGCGCAAATTCTCCGACTTTGAAACGCACAGGCTGCGGTTGTGGCTGCGTCTTCTCCCCGTCAGAAACGGGAGTCAGCTCTGTAAGCAGCGCAGTCCAGTCGTCTTGCTGCGGAAAATCAACGTAAGCTTTCTCACCGCGGAGGCTACGGACAGTACCGACGGCACCGTTATTTACCTCGCCCCATCCGTAATGCGGACTCGCTCCGTCTTTAATCGTAAGGCGAACGGTAGAGCCGACTTCGACCGTGAGTTTACGTTTAACTTCCGCCACCTCTTCGTCGGTTGCGCGGACTACTTGACGCGTGCGTAAGTTATTACCGAGCGTGCCGTCCGGCCGTTTTGCCACGTAAAGGCCACGCACTCCGTTAACCTCAACCTCTACAATCTCTACGATAGATCCGATTTCGTAGTTATTCGCGTTGTCGTTGGGCCCGATCACCTTCGCAAACTCACCGACCTTCAGGCGTTTAGGTGCGGGTTCCTCAGAGGTTACGGGTTCGAGCACGACGTACTCGCGCAGCAGCACCATTACGTGGTTCGATGACCCAACCGTTACACGCACATCACTGTATTTACCCGTGGAATTCACTACGAACTCGGCTCCGTTTTCGTAGCGCCCCTCTCCGGAAGCCTTACGTACAATGCGGATACGTTCGCCTACCTTGGCGTGGCGTTTAACCTCGCGATAGGCAGCGCTGGTCTCCGATACTTTCGCATACACTTCGAACTCCTCACCGCAAAGGTCGAAGTCGTCGCCATCGTTATCTTCAATATGCGGGTCGCCGCAAACGTCAATCTGTGTCACCGCGTAAAATGCGCCTTTCGTAACGTAACCATTCTCGTCCTCATAGCGGATGATATCGCCAACTCGCGCATCACGGTCAACCTTGCGATACCTAACTCCGCTTACCTCTACGTCTACAGCCGGTACAGTTACGTTCAATTTCGTCATTTAATCGGTCTCCTTTAGGGGCTCGTTGGCCCGTGATTTATTTGGACTTACGTTAAGCTGCGAGTGCTAACGTTGCTACTTCCGATTCAGGTTCGTCGAGATTACGATTCAGCGCGATGGACAACTCGACCCAACGTTCGGACGCTCGCGCCTCGCTACACCAATACTCGCTCAGGCAACGATTTTCGAACATAAACACCCGCGGGGCCTCGCCATCGACCGCCCACACACCAACGATATAGTCAGCGTCGGCTCGATCGTACGTCGTGCCGTTGCCTTTCCGTGCGTAAACTACGAGGTCCGCGACGCCGCCTTCACGTTCCCGATCTGAACGTCTGCGCACCGTCTTAACTTGAATCTTAACGTGGCGACCCGTAAGTGGCTCCGTCGCTAATACGTCGTAAGCTTCCGCTGTTTCCGAAGTGTGAACGGTCCATCCGTTAGCCAACAGCGCAAGACGCGCCGCCATCTCGGAGTATTTGCCGGTAATTTCCGTTTGATGTGCCGTATTACTCACCTCCTTTACGTAACAACCCGCTGATAATAACGATGATGACGATAAGGCCAGCCGCGTTCAGAAATCCGAAACTAAATCCGAATACGAACGAAATTAGGAACGCCAGCACCCACGAAAGAAAGGCGTAAGCTCCGAATGTCAACAAGACCGTGAGTAAGAACGCTTGCCACGGACTGAGTTTACTGAGCATATTCCGTGCCCCTTTCCGTATAATTTACCGTGCCAGCTACGTCATCAATCTCCAACGCCGGACGAGCTACGGTGATTCTTACGTAACCACTGCCGCGAAGTGCGTTTATATAACCTTCCGAGTCCTGCTCCGCTACTCGACACGCGACTGGCTGCTTGCCGTCATTTTTATCCGCGATTAGCCAAACGTTCGTTCCCAAGCCCATACACGTGTCTCCCTTCGTTATTAAAATCTGCGTTTCCGGACGCGATTACCACAACATGCGGCGGCTCGTTACCGGAGCCTCCTGCGGACACCTTCGGTTTTTCTAGCGTTACTGCGGACATATTCACGCCCTCCTTTCGTGATTAAAACGGTAATTCCTCTTCGCTGATATCGATGGGGGCTTCCGGCTGTTGTGGTTCGGTCGGCGGAGTCTGCGCTGCTGCCCCGATAGACAGACCCAAACGCGAGATATCGAAGCCTGCGATAACGAGGTTCTTTACCTGTTCGTCCTCGTCAGCTACGTACAAGCACATCTCGAACGATTCCATATCGAACGGCGCATCCGCCAGCTTCTCGAAGTTCTTGCGTTCCTCGTCCGTCAGGTCTTCGTCCGCGTCGATAATCGGAGACAACGCAACGACTGCGTTTGTACTCGTACCTGTCTTCGAAAGTTCGAATGCGATTGTGCCGAGCTTCTTCGCGTACTTTTCGATGACGGCTTTTAGCGTTTTCTCTTGCTTCGGACTCAGGTCAACTACGATGTCCTTGCCCGTCGTCAAATCGAAGAATGCGCGCAAGAACCGTTGTTTGCCGCGATACAGATACGCCTCATCCGTAATTTTCTTGACTGCTTCATCGCCCGCTCCGCTGTCCTTCGCAACCTTAGCGTCGGCATAGAGGAGTTCGGCCGCTTGGTCCCAAACCGTCGCACCGGACTCGACATATCCGCGAGCATTACGTACAGCACCGTTTTTCGGAACAAACGTATTCACTTTCTTGAACACGCTGTAACCGTAATACTCAGCTACATCGTTAACGGACTTGACTCCGACTTTGAACGTCGTACCGGATTTGAACGATACAATCGGACTCTCCTGCGCACCTCCGTCATTGTTCGTAGCCGCCGCAGCCGCTTCGCCTTTACGTGTGAAAATACTCATTCAATCACGTTCCCCTCGGTTAATTTTCGGATTTCGAATTAGCGTTGTTACACGCTGTATTCTTACGTCCGCTACACGGTACTGACACATCTGGCAACGGGTCCCCACACCCTCCGTCAATACCGCGTAGCCGGCGTAAGAAATTCCGGCTTATATAAAGGAAGCGAAAATTTATACGTAAGCAACAACGGACTTCATAATATTCGTTTTCTCACGTTGAACCTCGATAAGCTCACGCGCTAGATTTCGTAATTCCACGTCAATCTCGTTTATACGGGCGTTCATTTCCGCGACGACACGTGACGATTCGGATTTAATGCAACGTAATTCAGCTTCCGCACGTTCGACCGCTAGCTCTGCTTTACGGACGTTAATACGTTTTACTTCGCGCTTTTCCTTGCGTTCAGCCGCTTTAACTGCGCGCTGGATTAAGCGCTCGATCGGATTACGAATGACTTCGTTTGCCTTGTGCTGCGGATAAAGCGTATAAACGGTAGACTCCGAAGGATGGACGATAAACACCGTACGCCGATACGCGAACATGCGGCCGGGCTTGCCCTCTTCGTCGATTACGTGCTCCGAGATTAACGAAGCGCGGCGCAACATATCCATTACGTGCATAGGCGCTCGGCTGCGATCCACACCGAAATGCTCGGCGGCGCGGTCGCAAGCGTGCGGAGATACGAAGATTTTTCCGATAAAATGCGTGCCGGCTTTCGGGTCAATTGCGATGCTCATGCGATGCGAACCCCCTTTAACGTGGGAACGCGGATGTAGTCCGCTGGGTCTTCGTATGGAACGGGTGACTCTTCGTAGCGTTTAGATATCGTATATTCGTTGTTACACGCATAATTTTTATGCGATTTTCTACGGATCATCGTGGGCACCTCCGGTTAATAGCGTTGACAAGCGTTATATTAACTGGTAAACTGCAAATTGTGAGGTAAGCGAATTTCCAGTAAAAATACATAACGCATACACCAACAGTCTTGTTTAACAAACGAGTCGTTGTGTTATAATGCACTTAAGGGTAGGTCGGGCCTCATGCCTGAAGCTCCGACTCAACCTTATAGTCAGTTACGCAGAAATATACTTCCTATTCACGCGTAACCCTTCGGGCAAGTAATCGCTAATGTTCCCGAAACGATTGGCGTCGTATCGGTGACCAAGTTTGCGTAACTTGCGACTAACAGCTTCAGGATGCAGTCCGAGCGCTTTGGCGAGTGCTCTGACGGATTCAAATTCTTCCTGAAGGAATATTGATACGATAGCTGTCGTATCAGAATCGACCTGGCTAGGGTCCGAAAGGTAGGCGATCAGTTGATGCTGGTCGTCTTCTTTCTTTAGTACTTCAACTTCCGTTTGTATTTCGTCTCTGATTTTGAGTATTGGCGCACTCTCATCAAAACTTATACCTAAACTTTGCTCGTAATGTCTATTTCTCCTTAGTGAGATTTTGATGTAATCCTTTCTGGCGTTACTCAATGAAGTTGCAAGCTGTAGTCCGAAGTTCTGTAGATACTCTCTCGAAGTCAACTTCAGTAACACGTCATCGAAAATTGCATCAGCTTCGTTTTGAGTGCAGAGACCACTAGCTATCAACCGTCTTCGATGCTGTGCTAAGAACTCGTCTTTCGCTGTCTCATAAAGTAAGTTAAAATTATCAGTAGTTTTGTCCTTGAAGAAAGCATCATATGTTTTATTTAGTTTTTCAAAGCTCAGAGGAACCACCGCCTTTTGTTTTTTCGCCTTACACTTACTTCAACGACACTGAGAGTCTCGTGACACACTTTTCTTAAACTATTTTTTGAGAAATTTTATACGGAGGCATTTATGGCTTATAAAGCTACTAAATGCCTGCTCGGACACTTGCTTAAAAACGCTGGCCTATCTCAAGCAGAACTTTCGAGAAAAACCGGGATACACAAAAGCCAAATTAGCGCGTATATAAATATGAGGTATGGCAAGACTATGGAAATAGCACATGCCCGTACTATTTCAGAGGTTCTTGACCTGCCTACGCCTTACAGTCTATACGAATGGACTGAAGCACACCCGAGCGGGCGCACGAACGATTAACTCGTTGCGTGCGGTCTAATTGGACGTGATTCACGTTGATTCCTAATATCACATTACTCGACGCGCTTTGCCAACGGTGAGTCGCGCGCTCACGCAAATCCGATCCCTCTCCGCACCGTCACACATCACCCTCACCATCTCAGCATCCGGAATATCGTTAATATCCTTGTATTCGTCCGGTATCTTTACGTCGTATAGCGCGCAGCTTGACGTTAGCCTTTCGCGTATTTGAGCCCGCAAAGTCCGTCCGGCGCGATCGTTATCCCCACCGAGTAGTAATTCCTCAATCGGACTCTTCCGTATAATGTCCGCCTTTTCCGCCGTAAACGACGATCCTCCGACAGCGATCGCAGGCACACCGCAGCTCCAAGCGTATAGACAGTCCGTCTCGCTCTCTACGAGCAGAACTCGCTTAATCTTACGTTGATTTATGATATGGATGCCGTAGATTAGCGATCGAATAGGCGCGCCGCCTTTGCGATACCAAAACGTCTTATCCGCAGCCTTCCGGTACTTCACGTTCATCAACCGACCGGCTGCGTCAAACCACGGGAGCGTTACTGCTCTCGCGCGTGGGTCATATCCCGTTTGAAATAGCGTTTGGATATCGTGTGATATACGCCTTCCTGACAGATACGTAGATGGCACTCGCTGGTAATCGGCAAGTATCCCGTTATCCAGTGGTTGTGGGCGTTTGTTTACCGTTGGACCTCGAAGTCGCAGCGTTATGTAATCGGCCGGAGCGTCTCGTCCGTCATGGAGTAATTCGTGCGCTTCCTCCTCAGTTATGTTGCGTAAAAATGCGATAAGCTTAGCGGGACCGCCCGATCGCCACTCCGGGTCCTCTGCGCCAGGGTCGAACCAACATCCGTAATATGGTCCGTCTCGCAGGTCGACGAAAAATGACGGAGTATCGTCCGTGTCGCGGAACGGGGAACATGCGATAAGCTTGTCCGGTGTCCAGCGTGGGGATTTCCACGGGGCCGACTCAATGACTGCGATAATAGACACTTACTCTTTCCCTCCTTATCTAAGCTTTCGTTGGTGAGCCACCTCATTTCTCACTTCTTTCAGTAATCCTAGTGTTAACTTTAGTTTAAAGAAAGTCTCCTTCTCGTCAGGACTCATGTGGTCGATTCCTTCTTGTTGCAGTACTCTTATGTTCTCTTCTATTCCACTAAACTCAATAAATCTAGCAATCTCTATTGTCTTGTTATTAAGACCTGAGATGTTGTAGTCGATAAGTTGTGATTGTTTATGGTCCCTCTCAGCCTCCTCCCAATCTGATATTGTTGGGGGAAGCTCGAGGATTTCGGTAATCGGAGCAACCCTAAGAAGATCGTCGGCAGGAAACAACCAAACTTCACGGTACGATGGCTTTCTTTTGATTACATACTTAGGGAACCTGTCGCCCAAATCCCATAGAGCATTCTTTATTGAATGCTCCGGAATTATATAGTGATGCATGAGTTCAGACTCGGTTGCTCTGAACAGGTCAGCTTGCTTGATCCCCTCACTACGCTTAGCTAACACGTCTAAGGCGACATTTCTAATTAAATCCGGAGAAAAAGCAGGTATACCCACTTAAACGCTACCCCCTCTAGTTATAAGATAACTTTTATCTTGACTAAAGGATAGCATTGGCCGTTTACCGTGTCAACCATTAAAATCCAGACGCAAATTTCCCCGCATCCTCACTCGCCCGAATCTCGCGCACGATCCCGAAATTCGGAAGATACACGATCTCCACGCGCGCATCTTCGCCACCATTACGCCCCTTACCGAGTTCTACCACGCCCCGCCCTTCGTGAGCCAACGTGTCGATACCGAACGTATTCGCAGCGTCTTCCAATACGGCTTTGGTCTTCTTGATCTCCGCACGTTTTGGCGGCTTCAACTCACGTACGCCGTCATCACCTTTTTCGGACGGATTCTCGTCGGCTTGCGTAATGACGTGGATTACGCTTTTCGTTCGACCGGACAGCAGCCGCAGCTTTTTACTCGTAGCAGCCGCATCGCCCCCCGCTGTTTTAGACGTGTTCGCCTCGTAATCCATATAGTAAATCGGATCGACGACGACCACATCTGCGCTATTTTCGAGGATGTCGGCCTCAAGCTGGCGTACGGACTTATCGCGAAAATCTGCGTCGTCTGTTGCTCGGAGTATGATACGTCCGGAGACAGCTTCGTTAAGGCCACGCAGCCACTCGACGAGTTTAGCCTCGAACTCCTCCGAGAGCTTACCCATTAACATCGCCTTGTTATCGAAACCAGCCTCGTAATCCACACCGTCAAAATTAGCGTTGAAGACGCCCGATTTAGCGCTAAGGTACGAGTAGGCCCTCGCAAGCCACTCATACGCAGACATCTCCAAGGCCCACACGAGTACCGTCGCGCCTTGAATCGCAGCCTCCAGCGCTTCGACCATTACGATAACCGACTTACCTCGGCCAGAGCGAGCGTACCACGTGTACATATTGCTACTAAAAAATCCGCCAATTTGCTCGTTAATGTATGGGAACGCTGACAACCAAATGCGAAAGGACTCGCCCGATTTACGTGCTCCGTACTCCGTTAGGAACTTCTCGAAGTCTAGTTTCACGTCCGTTGACGTTTTATCACGAACTGATGTTCTCATTTTAATCCCATCTGCCATTTTTCGCAAGTATTCCCCGAAATCTTCAGCCGATAGCTCGTCGAATTTCGCCGCAAATTCCGACTCATACCTGCGTCCAGTCTCGTCGTCCACGTATCCGTTAATTTTTTCGAGGACTATACGACGAGCTGCGGCCTCTTTTAACCCTCGCGCAAGGTATTCGAAACTATCCGTCACGCCGGGTATATACGTAATATCCGGACACTCTGCCGTTAATGTTACGTAGGATGGAACCTGTCCTCCGTTTGTATCGGCATACGCAAGCACGAAATCAAACGCCTGACGCTCGCCTGACGTCGGGAAATCCGTGCGGGTTATGCCAAAGCGAGTTAACGCTTTAACGTCGCCCGTATCGACAATCTTTGACATCAGTTGCTCTCCGTATACGCTCATGCCCATACCTCCAGTTTTACAATGAAATGACAAATCACGTCAAACCTCAAATAGGTCGTTTTTACCAAAAGATAGATTCGACATAAACGGAAATACGTACCACTTACTGGACGGATTTAGGTAATAAGTAGCATTGTTACGAATAAATTCATGTCTATATTTGTCGAATAATAGTGATAACTGCGTGTCCACAATCTTCCTACTCCCGGATGCTCGTTATTACGCCGTTTTCCTCTTATTATCACGTATCCCCCGTTTACTTCCGCCCACAAACGGCATCACCACGCACATATCCCGAACACGGTCCGCTAATCTTGCGTCAAACACCGTATTCAAGTCATCAAGCGTAACGTTAGACGTGTATATCGTCGGTAATCCGTTCGCCGTGCGGTAATTGACGATGCTGTGCAAGTCCGCGCGAAATGCATCGGTTGCCGACCGTACGCCTATGTCGTCCAAGACCACGAATGGCGTCACTTTGGCGCGTGATTCCATTGCGTAATATTCGGCGGCATGGCGTTCGGCTGTCTCGGCTGGAACGTGTGATCGATTGAACCCGAGGAATAGCGTTTGCCACGCATTTACGTCGAGAAAGTACGCGGGCCTTTCCAACGGCTGTAGCCCCCGCTGAAGCGATCCGATGTAATGGCGTACGATATACTCGTGTAGTACCACGATCGCCGACGTGGTTTTACCCGTACCTGGAGAGTCCGAATAGAGGTACAGCGATTTTACACGCTCGCCCGCGTCATCGAATTGCCGCTTGAACGTGTTAACGTACGAGGCGATGAGCTTATAAGCCTCCGCCTGATCCTCTCTTGCCGGAGAGTTTTGGAGCGTCACGCCTGCGTACTCTTTCGGTACGTCTGCCGCTGCAATCCGTCCGCCCGCGCCGTTGAATCCATGAACTGCGATCCAGGACGAACAGAGGTTATTACAGCTTTGTCCGCCAGCCTGTGAGCAGTGCTGCGCAAGTATGCATTTGTCTACGTTAGACATTGCGTTCCTCCTTTACACTTTTTACAACCAATCCGCTAATTCATCCGCGACCATCCCGCCATTAACTACCGTAGCCTCCGCTTTTTCCTTGCGCCGCCTGTCCGCAAGGACACGGGGAATTATCGCGTTTAAACGGTAGCTGATCGCGAATCCTGCCGTAAGTATCGGATAGTCCGGTGTGGGCTTATATTCACGGAAAATTAACGTGAAAGCCTCGTGCAAAACGTCTGCTCCGTGGTCCGCCAAAGCACGTTTAATTGCACCCTGCTCGAAACCCCAGTTACGCATCGGTAGGTACGTCTCGACTCCGAAGTGCTCGCGATTCAAATCGGCGAACATTGCGTGGACAGTTCGTACGTTCCACTGTGAGTGCGGTAATGTGCGCCAGGCTGTGCGGTCAATTTTTTGCCTTGTCACTTTCTCCCCTCGCTTTCTATGATACTCTCACTTAAGGAAATTTCTTGTTCGCATAAAATACGAACACTCATCGTAATAACGATAATCCATTGTTAAATGAATCATTTTCGCGTATGTGAAGGGTGAAATTAAGCATATAGAACTATCTGCTTAGGTATCTTTTCGCGGACCCTATCGCGTAATCTGTACCGCTCGACATGCGTACTTGACGGAGGTCTCCTCGATTAATCGCGTCTACCAATCCGTGCAACAACCCCTCAGTAGCGATTGCCCTACGAATTGCTTCCGACCAGCCTTCGCGTGCCTCTGCGAAAAATAGCGCGTCCTCCGTTCGAGTGAATCTTCCGATTAAGCCATCCGGAAGTCTATCGTCAATATACTCGCAGAATACTTCTGAATCCCCAATACACATCGTTGCCCCTTCGGTCGCCGCCACGCATGTCGCTAAGTCTGCGTTTAAATCTCGCATTTCGTTACCGCCTCCGTATTATAGATTGATAGGGATATTCCGGTAAAACCGCAAGTCCGACGATTAACTCTTTTTGCGTCAAAAAGCTACTAACGTGCTCTGACTAGTTTATAACGAATTATTTTACCGCGAAGAAGAATTATTTTTACTTCTTGACGAAATAAGATACCTTTAGCATAAGTTCAAATGCCCAACTAATCACTGCGCATTTTGGTAAGAACTCCTCTAATCTACCCCATGCTCCCGTTTTCTCAAGTTTTCATTTTTTCGTAAATCTTGACTAACTTCCTGCCCTGAATTGTTCTCTCTCTTGACTCCTCCGATTATATAGAGACTGGTTTAATTTGAAAAATCGCAAATTTGACGATTACGTATTTTCCGAGATGTATAACAGACTTCCGTTTTAGCCGGATTTCTTAGGTTAATTTATGCTAGTTTTCGTCTCTGATACGGATATTTTCCGATTTGCAAAGGTTACGAAAAGTACGTAAAATTGGACGATCTCGCAAATACTCCTCATTTCGAGCTTAAACGTAGTATTTACGTGACGTGTATATCAACTACCTTCCGCCCTATCCGTATACGCTCATTCCCGTTAACCTCCCGCATCAAATCCCGCCTATTCCGCCGTATCTGCCCCACGGATGGGAACACGCCTAGCTCCGTTAAAATCGCAGGCAAATAGCGGTTTTCCGTGCGTAGAGTACGACAGCATTCCGGAGCATCAACGCCGCCTATTATCACGGTAAAATGACGGTAGAAATCGGTCTTAATCACGACGTTTCCAGTACGTCAATGCCAAGCGTATCGAGCGCGTACTGAATGCCGTCCGCAAACGCGCAGTCTTCACTGAACTTACCGTATCTTCCGATCCCCTCGCGGTGCCGTTGGTGAGTGTGTGCGATCTCTGCATATGTCTGTTCTCGTGCTTGCTCTTCCGTCATCTCACGCTCATACCCGTTAACCAACGCGGCCAGCAACGTATCGAACGATATCTTACGTAAGGTAATCGTATCCTTATGCAACGCGCCGCCGGTCTTTAACGCTAGAGTCGTAATCTCCGCGTTTGAAAATATGTGACCTCTGGATGGGTCCCGTAATCCCTTGATCGCGTCCGCAACCTCTGCGGGAATTACCGGTTTATTGACGTTACTCATTCGCGTCATCTCCTCCGTTTTGTTTGCGATAATATTCGATGATATCGTCGATTGTTTCGAATGTTTCGTTATTCATTTCGGTATGCCAACCCACTTCCCTATTACGTTGTCCGTCTGCCTACGGATAAGTTTCTCAGTTGCGTATAGTCTTAATTTACAATACATATCTCGCATACAGCGCGGACACCTATTCATGGTTTTTGATTGGTACAAGGAAACCTCAATAACATACTCAGCGCAGAATGGACAGTTCATAACGTTAATCCTCCGTTGCTAATTTTGCGATGATGGCCGCGAGTCCGATCGCTTCTGGAAACGTAGCTTTCTGCGTTATAACTCTGATGCTGCCGTCAAGTCCGTTTATCCGCACACCGTACGTAGTCTTTGGAGTGGGAATACGCGCAACCTCAATGTATGGAAAACGTTCAAGCACCGCCCATGCATCGGAAATAATTGCCGTGTAGTGCGGGATCAAAACTCGAACTTCGTTTACCTCACGGAATGTACCGTACGTACTGCCGCCGAATACTTCCCGCTCGATCCACGCATCCCTCTCTCTCTCGCTGACATTCCACCCCACTTTGCGATGATTTCTTCTCGTTTCATACGGCCACCTGCTCGATACGGACAATCGCGTCCGGTTTGACTTTTACGTAGTTCTTGACGAATGCCTCGGCGTCAATACGGTGATATAACGTCCGCAGTCTTCTCTCTCGTGTTCCGCGCATACGACTTTTTGTCATCTCGTAAATTACGTACTTCCACATCGTCATCCCTCCCGATATTTAATAACGACCTGAGCTACCTAACCGCGCCAACGCTCTATCGAGTGCGCCCGTAATGTCACTCGCAAGTTGCGCTCTCTCATCCGTTTTGGCGCGTTCCCTAACGAGTTCCAGCGCGATCGCTTTTCCGATATCTGCGAGCTTAATCGCGGTGCTGATCGAAACCATCGTGACTCCGTGTTCCGAGGCATCAATTAGTTCAGCGTAACTTTCCCGCATGCCATCGTAAATAAGACGCGCTTCCCTTTCGTTACTCCTACTTTATCCCTCCCGTAATTTAACCGTGTTATTAGGGCTTGCCCCCGTCAACCTACCAAATACCCGCGCACTGCCCCTACGCACCTAATTTGACGGTAATATCAGGCAATTCGCACGCTCTAATAGTAGCCACCAACGCGTCCGTCTCAGCGGACAGTACCGCCATAAATTCCGCCAGGGTTTCCGCTGATTCTGCGGCAGCTACCGTTGAGCGTAACCGGACCGAATCGAGCAGCGCCACCAATCCGCCGGACGTTAACGGATAGTAGCCGACGTCGTCCCATCGTTCGCGGAGTTCCGGATCTGGTGCGCCTTCGACCGCTTTGTAGCCGGGCGCTTTCGTAGGGTCGACGATCTTGCGTTGGCTGACGATGAATTGCGTACCGTCCGAGCGTAGTGCGAAATTAGCGGTTAGTTGTACGTTCATTAAGCGAAACACCTCCGAGTTTATTGTGTGGAAACGTGTACGCGTCGATTACACACGCGACGAGACCGAAGAAAGATAACGTTACGGATGCGAGTAATACTGCGGTTATTTTCATACGCGATTACCTCCGTTTACGCGGACTTAGAGTGTTTGCGCGACCGCTTCTGCTTCCGGGCTGAGGTTCCCGTCGATGCCTTCGCTCTATCTATCTCGCGCTGTATTACCTCTATGAATGCCTCTGTGTATCCATCCTCGATTAGCGTATAAACCTTTCGACCGTTTGGGTGAAGGTACTTGAAAACCGTTCCCTTACGCGGTTTATACCCTGTAGCAGCTTCTAATTTGGGGTACATTATTTTGTAGACTACGCCGATACTCTGTTCATCAGTACTTAGGCCCCGCACGTCGGCATATTCATAGAGCAGGCTCGCAACCCTACATCTATTCTTTTCCCTCACTTGGTCCTCAGGGCTCCAGTTTTCGATGTTATCAGGAGCCCCGTAATGAGGCTGCACCCTAAACCCCTTAACACCTGAATCATGAGTAGCCGTAAATTTATAGGACGCAGCCCCGTCTTGCATGGACTTTAAGATAGAAGTTGCTTCAGATATTTCCCGACGCATCTCGGATAAGTCATCATGGTACGCGATAAATAGAGATTCCTGCCGAACTACGATGCTTCGCAAAACTTCATTCTCCTGAATAAGCGTCCCTACTTTGCTCGAAAGCTGCGTAATCTCTCTTTTATTTCCCGTAAAAAATTCCATATTAATACTCCCCCTCGATAATGTTGTAATCAGCGTCAATAACGTCAGTCCGAGCGTATTGCCCGTTCGGAAACACGGACACTAAGTCTCGTAACGCACTGACCGCTTCCGTATACTCACGCGCAGTTAACGGGTCTAATGTCACAATAGCGCTACTGTACTGCGCCATATAAGCGTAGCGTTTCGCAAAGTCACGTACGGCACGGCTGAACGACATGACTGACGCGGTTAAATCCTGCGTGTTGGTAGCGAACGCGGTCCGCCCCAATTCGTCAATGTCTCCGTACCTCTCCTCGTACTTCCGCAAACGTTCGGATACGTTCGGATCGGCCACGTACTCCGTTCTCGGCGGTTGCGCACGCACTGCTTCGAGCGTATCGCACATAAGGCCGTAATCGTCCTCCGCTTTCTCTGCGCGTGCCTCCGCAAGTTCCCGTGCCTCACGTTCGGCCCTCAGCGCTGCTTTAACTTCGCGTAGTTCGCGGACCGACATTTCGTCGACGGACTTCGTAACACCGGTTGACGGGATAGTGTGCGGTGACGATATGAAAGATGCGCGGTCGATGTC
>NZ_JBITPH010000025.1:0-621 GCF_050467685.1 Paenibacillus sp. NRS-1782 | reverse complement strand
GAAAGATGCGCGGTCGATGTCGGACGGTAGTTGGATTAGTTCAAAAAAATGCTTAAGACTTGGTAAAACGAAACCCGGGTTTCCTTTCGGATTATCGCTATAGAAGGCCATAAAACGCCTTGCATATTGCGTCGTAAACTCAAAATTCTCCTCAACCCAGGACGTGAACGTTCCATGTCGCAGAATATTCTTTGCCTCATTCAGTCTTTTTCCTATCTCCCACACGTAACGAGATAGTTCTTGTTTTAGAGAATCTTCCAATATCTTGATCTCTACGGTTAATGTGGGTAAGTCTTTTGTCAGTTCCGTAGTCTCAGCCAAAATCAAAACCTCCTCTCTATGCTCGCGATTCACTTCACTCATCCTCGCCGTCGACTGTCGTCTCCGACTTATTTTCATACGCGTATAGATATTAATAAGGTCTGATACGTCGCTAGGAATGAGCAATGCGAATGACGACGCGTAATGTTTTATCTAGTTCTTAATGGCTCTTGTTAAAAGACTGGTTCTAGTTAGTGTCTTCCGTAGCCGTGTCGGTGATCACCATGTCGGTATTCGCGGACATGGATGAATCTAACCGGTAACTAACACGTCAGGCTCCGCATCAAATATCGCAAGTTG